>WRJY01000001.1 GCA_009778355.1 Desulfovibrionaceae bacterium
AAATGAAAATCCGTCGCCTGCTGCAAGCGGTGCGCCACGTTCAGCAGCTTGGCCTCCTGCAAGTAGTTGCCGATCAGTTGCAGCCCCACCGGCAGGCCGTCACTGAAGCCGGCGGGCGCGCTCATGGCGGGCAGGCCGGCCAGCGACGCGGGCAGGGTGTAGATGTCGGCCAGATAGTCGGCCAGCGGGTCATCGCCGTGTTCGCCGATCTTCCAGGCGGTGGCGGGCGCGACGGGGCCGGCGATGATGTCGCACTGCTGGAACGCCTGCTGAAAGTCATCGGCGATCATGCGGCGGATTTTTTGCGCTTGCAGGTAATAGGCGTCGTAGTAGCCGTGCGAGAGTACGTAAGTGCCGGTGATGATGCGCCGCTGCACCTCGTCGCCGAAGCCTTGGCTGCGCGTTTTTTTGTACATGTCTTCCAGGTCGGCGTAGCCCTGCGCGCGCAGGCCGAATTTCACGCCGTCGAAGCGGCTGAGGTTGGAGCTGGCCTCGGCTGGCGCGATGATGTAGTACACCGGTATCGCCAGTTCGGTGCGCGGCAGGCCGATTTCGACCACGCGGGCGCCCAGCTTGCGCAGTTCGGCCAGCGCGGCATCGATGGCGGCGCGCGCGCCGGCGGCCAGGCCATCGCCGAAAAATTCCTTGGGCACGCCGATGCGCAAACCGTCCAGATCGTCGCTCAGGCCGCGCGTGAAGTCCTCGGCGGGCGCGTCGAGCGAGGTGGAGTCGCGGTCGATGTCCGGCCCGCTCATGGCGGTCAGCAGCAGCGCGCAGTCTTCGGCGGTGCGCGCCATGGGGCCGGCCTGATCCAGACTGGAGGCGAAGGCGATCATGCCGTAGCGCGATACGCGGCCATAGGTGGGCTTGATGCCCGTCAGGCCGCAGAAGCTGGCCGGCTGGCGGATCGAGCCGCCGGTGTCGGTGCCGGTGGCCGCAGGCGTCAAGCGCGCGGCCACCGCCGCCGCGCTGCCGCCCGACGAGCCTCCGGGCACGCGGCGCGTATCCCACGGGTTTTGCACCGGGCCGTAGGCGCAGTTTTCGTTGCCGGAGCCCATGGCGAATTCGTCGCAGCTCAGTTTGCCCAGGCAGACCATGCCCGCGCCGCCCAGCCGGTCAACCACCGTGCTATCGAAAGGAGAGCGGTAGCCTTGCAGGATGCGCGAACCGGCGGTGGTCGGAAAGTCGCGGGTGACGAAGATGTCCTTGTGCGCCAGCGGCACGCCGGTCAGGCGCGGCGCGCCGCCCTGGGCCAGCCGCGCGTCGGCGGCGCGGGCCTGCGCCAGCGTGACTTCGCGGTCGGTGGCCAAAAAGGCGCCCAGGCTGGCGTGGCGGTCGATGCGGGCCAGGAAATGTTCGGCCAGTTCGACCGCCGACACCCGCCGGGCCTGCAATTGGGCGCTCAGTTGCGCCACGGTGAGCTGGTGCGGTGCGCCCTGGTTCATTCGATCACCTTCGGCACCAGGAACAGGCCGTCCTCGACGGCGGGCGCGCTGCGCTGGTTGGCGGCGCGCTGGTCGGGCTCGGTCACCAGGTCGTCGCGCAGGCGCAGTTGAATGTCGCGCAGCGCCGCCACGGGGTGGGCCAGCGGTTCGACGCCGGTGGTGTCCACCGCGCGCATGGCCTCGACGATGCCGAAGAAGCCGTTGAGTTTTGCGAGCAGCCGCTCGCCTTGAGATTCATCGAGTTCGAGCCGCGCCAGGTGCGCGATGCGGTCGATGTCCGTGCGGATCAGAGACATGGAAAAATATGCCGGAAATGGGGGTACAAGAGCCTGCCGGGCCAGTCCGATGCGGTATTATCCCGTCTTTATTTCAACGGCCCGGAAATGGGCTGTTATTTACCTGAAAAGCGCCGCCATTTCGCAGCCGGCACAGGCGCCGCGGCAAGTGGGCCGCAGGCCGGCGGTTCAGAAGGATGTTTTGATGTTTGGAGTTTTCCGTCGGTACTTTTCCACTGACTTGGCGATCGATCTGGGCACCGCCAACACCCTGATTTACGTGCGCGAGAAGGGTGTCGTGCTGGATGAACCGTCGGTGGTGGCGATCCGCCACGAGGGCGGCCCACGAGGCAAGAAGACGATTCAGGCCGTCGGCCACGAAGCCAAGGCCATGCTGGGCAAGGTGCCCGGCAACATCGATGCCATCCGCCCGATGAAAGATGGCGTCATCGCCGATTTCACCATCACCGAGCAAATGCTCAAGCAGTTCATCAAGATGGCGCACCCGCGCGGGCTGTTCACGCCCAGCCCGCGCATCATCATCTGCGTGCCCTGCGGCTCCACCCAGGTGGAACGGCGCGCCATCCGCGAATCGGCCCTGGGCGCGGGCGCCAGCGAGGTCTATCTGATCGAGGAACCGATGGCCGCGGCCATCGGCGCCGGCCTGCCGGTTTCCGAGGCCAGCGGTTCGATGGTGGTGGACATCGGCGGCGGCACCACCGAGGTGGGCGTGATCTCGCTGGGCGGCATGGTCTACAAAGGCTCGGCCCGCGTGGGCGGCGACAAGTTCGACGACGCCATC
>WRJY01000002.1 GCA_009778355.1 Desulfovibrionaceae bacterium
CACACACAAGGCCGGATACAAGGCAGCAGCCGACTTCTTCACAACACAATGCGGGTTACTACCTATTGCCGGGAGGCATCCATACAAGTGCATCATGCAAACCCGCACGCTTGGCCGCAACGGCCTTCAAGTCTCGGCTCTCGGGCTGGGCTGCATGGGCCTGAGCCACGGTTATGGGCTGCCAATGGAACGGCAGGCCGCCGTTGGTCTGATTCGCGCGGCGGTGGACAAGGGCGTGACCTTGTTCGACACCGCCGAGGTTTATGGCCCCTACGTCAACGAAGAGGTGGTCGGCGAGGCGCTGGCGCCGGTGCGCGGCCAGGTGGTCATCGCCACCAAGTTCGGCTTCAAAATCGGCGACAAGGCGGGCGGGGTGGACAGCCGCCCCGAGCACATCCGCGCCGTGGTGCAAGCCTCGCTCAAGCGCCTGCGCACCGACTACATCGACCTGCTGTACCAGCACCGGGTGGATCCCGCCGTGCCCATCGAGGACGTGGCCGGCGCGGTCAAGGACTTGATCGCGGCGGGCCAGGTGCGGCACTTCGGCCTGTCCGAAGCGGGGGCGCAAACCATTCGCCGCGCCCACGCGGTGCAGCCGGTGACGGCGCTGCAAAGCGAGTATTCCCTGTGGTGGCGCGAGCCCGAGCGCAGCGTGCTGCCGACGCTGCGGGAACTGGGCATCGGCTTCGTGCCCTTCAGCCCGCTGGGCCGGGGCTTCTTGACCGGCGCCATCGACGCCCGGACCACGTTCGCGCAAGGCGACTTCCGCAATGGCGTGCCGCGCTTTTCAGCCGAAAACCGCCAGGCCAACGCGGCGCTGGTGCAGGCGCTGGGCCGCGTCGCGGCGGACAAGGGCGTGACGCGCGCGCAAATCGCGCTGGCCTGGCTGCTGGCGCAACAGCCGTGGATCGTGCCGATTCCGGGCACCACCCAAGCGCAACGGCTCGATGAGAACCTGGGCGCGGCCAGCATCGCGCTGACGGCGGCCGACCTGTCGGCCATCGACGCGGCCCTGCGCGCCCATCCCGCCACGGGCGAGCGCTACCCGGCCTCGGGGCAAAAACTCATCGACCGCTGAATTTGGAAACAACGCCCGGCAACCCTCGCTTTCCGGCACATCGCAATGGGAACTCTCGCCACCACCTATCCGCCGCAATACACCCCCGCCGAGGAACTCGCCAACACGATCACCGGCGGTATCGGGCTTTTTTTGAGCGTCGGCGGACTGGCGGTGCTGGTGACGCTGACGGCGGTTTATGCCAACGCCTGGTCGATCACCACCGCTGCGATCTACGGCGCCACGCTGATCTTCAGCTACGCCACCTCGACGGTCTATCACTCGGTGCGCAACCCGCGCCACAAGCACATGTGCCGCAAGTGGGATCATGCGTCGATCTTCGTGCTGATCGCCGGCACCTACACGCCGATCATGCTGGTGAACCTGCGCGGCCCGTGGGGCTGGTGGCTGTTCGGCATCGTGTGGGGGCTGGCGGTTGCGGGCGCGGTGCTGAAGTTCTGGTTCGCCGGCAGACTCATCAAGCTGTCAACCGCCGTCTATGTCGCCATGGGCTGGCTGATCGTCGTCGCCGCCAAGCCGATGCTCAGCGGCGTGGTGCCCCCGGTATCGCTCTGGCTGCTGCTGGCCGGCGGGCTGTGCTACACGGGCGGCGCGCTCTTCTATGTGATGAAGAAACTGCCGTATCACCACGCCGTCTGGCACCTGTTCATTCTTGGCGGCAGCGTGACGCATTACCTGGCGATTCTGTTTGCCATCACGTGAGCGGCTCGATTCGTCCACCCACTCTCAACAACATAACCATGCGGTACATCATCCTTCCACTTCTGTCTGCCTGTTCACTGGCCGCCTGTGCGTCAGATGGGCCACAGCCCCAAGCGGCCATGACCGCGCAGGCCGAGGCCCGTTCCGGCGCACTGGCCGATCGCTTCCAAAAACAACTGCTGGGCGCGCTGACAGCAGCCATCGAATCGAAAGGCCCCGCGGGCGCGGTCAATGTCTGCGCCACCGCCGCGCCCGAATTGGCTGAACAGCTTTCAAAAGAGAGCGGCGCAACGGTCAGGCGCACGGCGCTGCGCACCCGCAATCCCGCTGCCCAGGCCGACGCGACGGAGCAGCGCGTCATGGACCTCTGGGGCGCCGCGCCGCTGGACGGCAATGGCCGCCCCCGGCGCTGGTCGTCGTCAGGAGAGGCGGGCGAGTACCGCTATATGCGCGCCATTCCCACCGCGCCAATGTGCCTGACCTGTCATGGCGACGCCATCGCGCCCGATGTGCTGGCCGCCATCAAGGCGCGTTACCCGCAAGATCAGGCCACCGGCTTCAGGCCGGGCGAGCTTCGCGGCGCGTTCTCGATCCGCTGGGACGAAGCGGCGCTGGCACGGGCGATTGCCAAGTCGCCGCAATAGACCGTTCAACGCCCTCACCTCCTCAACGGCGGCAAATCCGTGCAAACGCCGTGCGCAGCCTCGGCGGCCAGGCCGATGCTTTCGGCCAGCGTGGGATGGGGG
>WRJY01000003.1 GCA_009778355.1 Desulfovibrionaceae bacterium
CATGGTCAGGATGCATTGCGGCTCCTGTCCGTACTCTTGCTGCAGGTGGCGGCCCATGAGCAGGTTGAACTTCTGGTCGGTGCCGCCCAACTCGACGTCGGACTTCAGCGCCACCGAGTCGTAGCCCTGCATCAGCGGGTAGAGGAATTCATGCACGCTGATGGGCGTGCCGGCCTTGAAGCGTTCGGCGAAGTCGTTGCGCTCCATCATGCGGGCGACGGTGTACCTGGCGGCCAGCTCGATCATGCCGCGCGCGCCCAGCGCGTCGGACCATTCGCTATTGTAGCGCAGTTCGGTCTTGTCCGGGTTCAGCACCTTGAACGCCTGGTTGCGGTAAGTCTCGGCGTTGGCCCTGATCTGCCCGGCTGACAGCGCCGGGCGCGTGCTGTTGCGCCCCGATGGATCGCCAATCAGGCTGGTGAAGTCGCCGATCAAGAAAATCACCGTATGCCCCAGGTCCTGCAACTGGCGCATTTTGTTGAGCACCACGGTGTGGCCGACGTGAATGTCGGGCGCCGTCGGGTCCAGCCCCAGTTTGATGCGCAGCGGCTGGCCGGTGGCCTCGGAACGGGCCAGTTTGCGCAGCCAGTCGTCCTGCGGCAGCAATTCTTCGCAGCCGCGCAAGGTCACGGCCATGGCGTGTCGCACCGTGTCGGTCACCGGGCACGTTGTAAGTTTGTTGTCAGAAGTCATTTGTTTCAACTTGTACAAAGCGGCCTGCGTCGCTATAATCGGCACCAAACCGTGATTTTAGCGGCCATGCTCTCGCAGCGAGAGCGTGCTGTGGGGCGGTCGAGTGGCACTGCCAGTGTTGGTAACGTCTTGTAACGCCTATCCTGGACATTTTCGCGTGAAGCAACATCTGATTTATGCCGGCCTGGCTGCCGCAGACTTCATCCATCGTCATCCCAAGCGCATTGCCGCCGCCATCGGCGCGGTGCTGCTGGCCGGCGGCAGTGGCGCTTTTGCCGTTGCTTCGCTGGCGCCCGGCGCCCCCCCGGTCGAGCCGATGCGGCTGGTCTTCGAGGCCGTCGAGCCTGCCGCCGCGCTGAATGCGCAAACCGACCTGCTGGAGGCCCATTCGTTCACCCTTTACCGCAGCGAGCAGACGCGCGCCACCGATACGCCCGAGGCCCTACTCCAGCGCCTGGGCCTGGCCGATCCGGCGGCAGCGGCCTTTTTGCGCAAGAACGCCACGGCCCGCCAAGCGCTGTTCAGCCGCGCTGGCCGCGCCGTGACGGTCGAGGCCAACGACCGCCTGGAATTGCAGTCGCTGCGTACCCGCTGGATCGATGGCGATGCCGACCAGGGCTTCAAGCGCCTGGTGGTCGAGCGCACGGGCAATGACTTCAGCGTCCGCATCGAGACCGCGCCCCTGGAGTTCAGCCAGCGCGTTGCCGGCGGCGTGATTCGCAACACGCTGTACAGCGCCACCGACGAAGCTGGCCTGCCCGACAGCGTGACCAAGCAACTGATCGCCATCTTCGAGTCCAGCATCGACTTTCACCGCGGCCTGCACAAGGGCGATCAGTTTTCGGTGGTCTACGAGACGCTCGATGCCGACGGCGAACCCCTGCGCGCCGGCAAGATTCTCAGCGCCGAAATCATCAACCGCGGCAAGGCCCGCCAGGCCGTGTGGTTCAAGGACGAAGGCGCCGTCAAGGGCGCGTACTACTCGTTCGACGGCCAGAGCCTGCGCCGGCCCTACCTGATGTCGCCGATGACAATCACGCGCAGCATCACCAGCGGTTTTGGGATGCGCAGCCATCCGGTCTATGGCTACAGCCGCGAACACACCGGCATCGACTACGCCGCGCCCGTCGGCACCCCGGTGCGCACCATCGGCGATGGCGTGATCGAGTTCGCGGGCGTGAAAAAAGGCTACGGCAACATCATCATCGTGCGCCACCGCAACAGGAAAGACAGCACGGCCTACGCGCATCTTTCCCGCATCAGCGTCAAGGTGGGCGAGCACGTGGCGCAGGGCGACACCATCGGCGCCACCGGCGCCACCGGCGTGGTTACCGGCCCGCATCTGCATTTCGAGTTCCGCGTCAACAACACGCCGCGGAACCCGTCCGTAGTACTGGCCGATCAGCACGAGGACATCGCCATCACCTCAGCCAGCAAGGCCGCGTTCGCCAAGCTCGCCGCCGACATGAAGACGCAACTGGCCGCCGCCGCCGGGTCCGGGCGCAACGACCTCGAGTAAACCGGGTTTTTTCATCCGCCACCACGCACGAAGGGCGCTCATTGAGCGCCCTTCGTCATGCAAGACAGCGTGAAAGGCTCTATTCTTCTTCGGCCACCGAGAACGACGAACCGCACCCGCAGGTGGTGGTGGCGTTGGGGTTCTTGATGACGAACTGCGCGCCTTGCAGGTCTTCCTTGTAGTCGATTTCAGCGCCCACCAGGTACTGGTAGCTCATGGGATCGACCAGCAGCGAGACGCCATTTTTGGTCATGGTGGTGTCGTCGTCGTTGACGATTTCTTCAAAGGTGAAGCCGTACTGAAAGCCCGAGCAGCCGCCGCCCTGCACGAACACGCGCAGTTTCAGGTCGGGGTTGCCTTCCTCGGCGATCAGCTC
>WRJY01000004.1 GCA_009778355.1 Desulfovibrionaceae bacterium
ATGTATTTGTCCATTCCCCTATTGTGGCCTGGTTGCAACCTTCATTGGGCCTTTTAAGACGTCATTTTTCACGTGACATGACACTAGGCTATGGGATGCGGGAATCGAGGGCAAGGTCAATCAACATGAAAAGTGTGCAGTTCAACTCAGTCGCACCAATGGGCCAGCGCAAAGCGCCTACGGCAAACCCAGAGGTAGCCGCTTTGAGCGGTTCATGATCGAAAGCCCCCGGCTCTGCCGGGGGACGGTTACTCAAGCCCCAAACCGCCACGCGCCTGCCCACACTGCCCGCGGTCGCGCAGGGCGTGGTCCATGACCACCAACGCCGTCAGCGCTTCGGCGATGGGCGTGGCGCGGATGCCCACGCAGGGGTCGTGCCGGCCCTTGGTGACGATTTCGACCGGCTCGCCCTCGATGTTCAGCGACGCGCGCGGCGTCAGAATCGAACTGGTGGGCTTGACGGCAATGGCAATCTCCAGGTCCTGGCCGGAACTGATGCCGCCCAGCACGCCGCCGTCGTGGTTGCTGGCAAAGCGCGCGCCGCCATCCTTGCCGCCCGGCAACAGGCTGTCGCCGTGCATACTGCCCTTGTGCGCCACGCTGGCAAAGCCATCGCCGATTTCCACGCCCTTGACGGCGTTCAAGCCCATCAGCGCGTGGGCCAGGTCGGCGTCCAGCCGGTCATAGACCGGCTCGCCCAGCCCCACGGGCATGTGCCGCGCGGTCACGCGCAGGCGCGCGCCGCACGAGTCGCCGCTTTTGCGCAGGGCGTTCATGTAATCCTCTATGGCAGTCACGTCGGCCACGGGAGCGAAGAAGGGGTTGGCGTGAACGTGGTCCCAGCTTTCAAAGCCGATGGCCAGTTCGCCCACGTGGGTCATGCAGCCGCCAAACGTGGTGCCGAACTGCTCGCGCAGCCACTTCTTGGCCACCGCGCCGGCGGCCACGGTGGGCGCGGTCAGCCGCGCCGACGAGCGCCCGCCGCCGCGCGGATCGCGCAGGCCGTATTTGCGCCAGTAGGTGTAATCGGCATGGCCGGGCCTGAAGCTCTGCGCGATGTCGCCGTAGTCCTTGCTGCGCTGGTCGGTGTTGCGGATCAGCAGGCAGATCGGCGTGCCGGTGGTGCGTCCCTCGAACACGCCGGAGACAATCTCGACCCGGTCGGCTTCGCTGCGCTGCGTCACGAATACGCTGGTGCCGGGGCGCCGCCGGTCCAGATCGGGCTGGATGTCGGCCTCGCTCAAGGCCATGCCCGGCGGGCAGCCGTCGATTACGCAGCCAATGGCCGGGCCGTGGGACTCGCCGAAATTGGTGACGGCAAATAACTTGCCGAGGGTGTTGCCGCTCATGCTGGTAATTATCGGACACCCCAAAGCTCCACTGGCTTCGCAACGCTGCGCCGTCCCCCTTCAAGGAGGTTGCCGCAAAAAGTGCATGGCTGTTGTTCTCCCCCCTGCTAGGGGAGGGCTGGGGTGGGGGCCGGCGGCTGAAGCGCGCCGCGATATTTTGACCGCTGGGAGCGCGATATAGTCCCTAACCGCCCAAGTGTTGACAAATCATGCGAAGACTTCAGCGTGCAGCGGCCATGGCCGGGATGATGCCAAAGCGCGTCAGCGCGTTGGCTGCGGTGATGACCGCGCGGCCCAGCCGCGTCAGGTAGTAGCGGTAGGTATGCACAACCTTCTTGATCAGACCGAGCATTCGCAAGCGCAGCAATTGGCGCGATATGGCCGATGGCGCCATGTCCAGGCGCGCCGTCAAACCAGCGCGCCGCCAGCCGTGAATGTTGAACTCCCCGCTTTGCAGGACTCGCAGCAGCTTGTGCTCGCTCGGATCGAAAAAATTCAGCGCCTTCAGCGAAGGGTTCTGAGCGATGCGCTTGTGGCTCAAGCGCTGCAAGTCACGAACGCCTGCGCTGGGATCGTCCAGACTGGACAAAAAGGCCAGGTAACGCTGGTTGCACGCCAGCAAGACCTCGCGCAGATCAATCAGGCTGTAGATGCTCTTTTTGATCGGCGCCATCTCCCGCGTGAAGCTGCCATCGTCGTGTTCCACCTTGCGGTGGTGCCTGAAAAAACCCACGTCGTTGGCCGTGGTTCCCACGCGCAGCACGCGCGAGAATTTGTCATAGACCTTGACGCTGGCCACTCCCATGCCGGTGATGATGATCCTGTCGTAGCACGAGAGCGCCCCGTGCAGGTTCGCCGCATACCTGTCAGTCAACACCATCGTAGCCATGCTGGACTCTTGTCTGCCAGCAGGTATCGTATGTCTTGTTTGGTTCCGGTTTTGCCGGCTTAGGGAGAGGGAAAGCGGCATCACCTCAAACAACGCCCTTCTATCAGGACACGCACCCTCTCCCCGGCCCTCTCCCGCAAGCGGGAGAGGGAGATTGGATGCAATTTCCCTGCCATCCAGCGCGAATTGCTATGAATAATGTAGCTCTCAACTTTCGTCCTGTGCCGCCCACGCCATGCTGACCGCCCTGCGCCGCCATCTGTTCAGCAAAAGCTGGCTGGTCGATTTGCCGCTGATCGCGCTGGCCTGGTGGCTGGCGTTCTGGCTGCGCTTCAATCTGAGCATTCCCGAT
>WRJY01000005.1 GCA_009778355.1 Desulfovibrionaceae bacterium
GCCGCTGTCGGCAATCTGCTCCACGCTTTGGTTCAGCGCATTGACGCCTGCCTCGATACGGCGCGTAGCCTGTACGCTGCGCGACTCGAACATTTGCACCAGCACGGCCATTTGCTTGAGCAGTGCCTGCGTTTCCTGCAACAAATTTTCATTCATGATATTTCCTTGATACAACAAACAAACTTTCAAGACCTGTTGCGGCAGATGAATGGGGCAGGCAGATGAAGGCACCCCTTTGCCGCTGCACGGCGGCACTCCGGACGCCGCCGGCCGCCCCGCGCCTCACCGGGACCACCCCATGTCCGGTTCTTCATGGGCGGTCTGTTGTGGATTGTTGATATGGTTTGGCTTGGCTTCGGGCAATACGTTGTGGGCCGTGACCTTGTCCAGGGTTTCCTCGGGCAGGCGCGCGGCCACCCGTGCTTCGGCATTGAACGCCAAGCCTTGTGCCGTGTTCAGGTAGTTGCTGGTGCACTGCTCAAAAGCCGCGTCGATTTTGGCCCCATCGCCGCTCAGCCCGGCGTTGAAGATGCGCTGCAAGTCCGGGTCCAGCCGCAGCGCCGAACCGGCCTGACCGGCGCGCGGACTGTCGTCACCGGGGGAGGCGTGCTGCTGCTCGGGCGCGGCGTGCTGGGGCTGATCCTGGGTAACGGGCTCATAGACATGGGTCTGGGCCGTGTGATGGAAATGATCCAGCCTGGGCGGCGTCTGGCTCAGGTCGTAAAAGGGCATGGGCTGGTGGTTTTGGCCCAGGTCGAGGCCGTCTCGCTCCAACTGCTGTCTGTCGAGGTGAAGCTGCGCCAGGTTCACCGCCATGCGCGGGGTTTCCCCGCCCGGCCCCGGCGGGTTGTAGGTGCGCTCCATCGCCACCGCCCATCCAACAGCGCTGGCGCCGTAGAAATTGGCATAGTCGGAGTCGCCGTAGTGACCTAATCCATAAGGACTTGTCAATTGCTGATCGAAATAATTCTGTCCTATCCCTTCCACGTTGTCCACGCCCGCATGTGTGGGGCTGAGAGTGAGGTCGTCGTTGAGGCTGAGATTCGGTTTGAGGGTGTAGGGGGTGTGGCGTGTGTTAATAAAATCCGCCATGCGACTCGGTGCTTTTCTATAAATGTCTTCCAGGGTTGGATGGGGTTTCTCGGCCTTGACGGCACTGACGACGGCATTCCACCCGGCGATTTCTGCGCCCGCTTCATCGCGGCGGTTGGCGGCCAGGAGTCCGGCAATCGCTGGCGTGTAATCGTGCCGGAGCCCATGACTCTTGGCGATGGTTTGCAGGGCCGTGCCGCAGGTGGTTTCGGCTTGTTTGATCGTGGCAGCGTTGAAGCCGTGTTGCAGTTCATGCCCCAGCACGAAAATCATATTACCGGGATCAAACGGACCTGCCCTCGGCGAATTCAGCGCAGCCATGGATATATGAATGCTCTTGTCCTCTGGGTGGTAAGTCCCCCCGGCATGGGACTCGGTCAAGGGCGCTATTTTCCGTAAATGACCCAGCCGCACCGCTTCGTTGAATTAATCGGTCAGGGCGGGGGAACCGTCGAGCACGGATTGAAGATGGCGGAGCTGATCGGGGGTGACACCCGGCTGGGTGCTGAAATCATCCAGGATACGCTGCGCGGCGGGAGTAAGATTAGACATGGCGTATGCTTCCAGCGTTATTTTATGATAATCATTTTTACGCAGCCGCGTCCAGGTTTGCTTCCTTGATCTTGGGTGCGGACACCTTCTCCTTTCGGATATACCTCGATGAGCATGCGTTTATCAGGGTTATAGAAACTGTCGTACATCAATGGCTGTCGAGGCCCTGGGGCCAAGGCATCGTAATAGGGTTCGCGGTCAAATCCCATGGCCTCCAGTTCGGCGGTGAAATGGTCGTAGTCGAATTGGCAAATATCGGTCATGGGGGGAGACGCACCGAGAACACTAGGGATAAAGTTCAATTCAAATCGCGGATGCCGTTCTTTTTTTCCTAGTGCCGTATCTTCACTTACCATGAATCTGAAAATCCACTGTGGGGTTATATCTTCTTCAAAACCATAGCCGTATCCTCCTTCCCAATGTTTAATGGGCACGCCCATTACCTGTTCCAGCCGCTCGGGAGTGAAGTTCTCGACGGATAGACTGGCGCTGATTAGCGTCAACAACCGGCGCAGCGCCTGCTCGGCGGTGATCTTGGGGCTAACGGTGGGGGTATTGAGGCTCATGGCTTGGGTTCCTTGGGGGGTTGTGGGTGATGAAGTGCTGACGGGTGCATGGCGGGCACAGCCGCAAAGCGCAAGTGCCGTCGCCAAAAAAAGTGTGCCGTAACGCGGCGGTGATGCGCGCGGCAGCGCTGCAGGAGGAGATGAGGTGATGAGACCGGACATGGCGTGCTTGCTCTCCGCGTGAGTCGATGCGCATCATTCTAGCGTAGCTATGTCCGCGCTCGCTTTCTTGGTCGGAGGCCCGGACAGCTTCCCCTTGTGGATATGGCCCCGATGCACCTGCGTTTATTGTGGAGATACCCTGCGCATCAAGCTGCTCAAGGTCGCTGCGGTGGTCACACGCAACACGCAGCGCATCCGCCTGTACCTGGAGCCTCCAACTGGCC
>WRJY01000006.1 GCA_009778355.1 Desulfovibrionaceae bacterium
ATACATCACAGATGGCGGCAATCAAAAATAATTCAACGAACTTCTAACTCAGGACACTAGGGCCTGTTCACACTATTTTCATGGTGCCCACAAGACAGCGTCTGCGGCGTTGCAAGCCCTCGCCGGGTGTCCAACCCGGCTGCGGTTTGCGCCTTGCATCCACTGCCTTTGCGGGGCAACGGGCGCCATGAAAATAGTGTGAACAAGCCCTACTTGCCGCCGCGCGCGCAGGGCCGAAAAGGCGGCGGCGATGGCCCATGAAGGCGCAAACCTGCTGCGTGAACAAACTGACCGCCTGCGCGCCCTGGGAGCCAAGGCCCCCGCCACCGAGGCGCTGGCCGAAGTCGATGCCGCGCTGCAAAGCAAGTGGTGGTGCCTGCGGGTGATCGCCATCGAAACGCTCGGGCGTTGGGGCGAACCGCGGCAGATCGCGCAGTTGGAAGCTTTGGCCGCCGCGTATGCCGGACGCACGCATCGGCGGGGAACCTGGGAACGTATCGCCGCCGATGTGGTCACGAAGGCGCTGTACCGCGAGGGTAAATCATGATCGACATCGACGGCTCGACCGGCGAGGGCGGCGGGCAGATTCTGCGCACCGCGCTGGCGCTTTCCATGTGCACGGGCCATCCGATCACGATCTGGCACATCCGCGCCAGGCGGCCCAGGCCAGGGTTGATGCGCCAGCACCTGACCTGCGTGCAGGCGGCGGTGGCCGTTTGCGGCGCGCGGGTGCAGGGCGCGGAACTCGGCTCGCAGCATCTGGTTTTCACGCCGGACGCGGTGCGCGCGGGCGCGCATGAATTCAATGTCGGCACGGCGGGAAGCTGCACGCTGGTGCTGCAAACCGTGCTGCCGCCGTTGATGTTCGCGCAAAGCGCCAGCCGGCTGGTTCTGCGCGGCGGCACGCACAACCCGATGGCGCCGCCGTTTCACTTCATCGAACGCGGCTTCGCGCCGTTGCTGCGCCGCTTGGGCGTGACCATCGATCTCGCGCTGCGCCGGTACGGCTTTTTCCCGGCGGGCGGCGGCGAGATCGAAGCGGCCATCGGGCCGGCCACGGAGAACGCGCTGAAGCCTTTCGACCTGCTCGATCGCGGCAGCGCGATCGAGTCCTACGCCGAATGCCTGGCGCCCGGCTTGCCCCGCGTGGTGTCGAGCCGCGAACTGGAGGCGCTTGGCCGCGCGCTCCAGTGGTCCGGCGAGCAACTGCGCGCACCGCCTGTGCGGGAGAACGAAGGCCCCGGCAACGCGCTGATGGCAACGCTGGCCCATGCGCAGGTTTGCGAGGTGTTCACCGCCTTCGGTGAAAAGGGCGTGAGGGCCGAGCGCGTCGCCGCCACGCTGGCGCGCGACGTGCAGGCGTTTCTTGCCAGCCGCGCCGCGCTGGGGCCGTGGCTGGCCGACCAGTGGATGCTGCCGCTGGCCCTGTCCGTTGCCCGGCAGGGCGGCGCGGCGGAGTTCACGTGCAGCGAACTGACGGCACATGCCTCGACCAACATGCAGGTGATCGAGCGCTTTCTGCCGGTGCGTTTTCAGGCCGAGGCGGACGAAGGCATGTGGCGCGTGCGGGTTGGCGCTGGTTAACCTCCGGTGGCCTTGCGCTCGTCGCGTAAAGCCTGGCCGGGCGCAATGCGTTGCAGGCCGCCCGTGGCGGTAAGGCGCAGCACCTGCGCGCGTTGCGTGCTGCCGGTGACGTGCCAGTCGCTCAACGTGACCTGCGTCAGCGGCTGGCCGGCGGCATCGACGCCCAAGGGGTGGTCGCCGGGGCGGTGCGTGTGGCCGTGGATCAGGGTGGCGGCGGCGGCTTCGGTGAGCCAGCGCCGCGCCAGATCGGCGTCGATGCCGGCGTAAAAGCCGGCTTCGGCCTGGTGCTGCTGACTGATCGCGCGCGTCTGGCGGGCAATGGCCTGGCGCTCGGCCAGCGGGCGGGCCAGCATGGATTGTTGCCATGCGGGGTTGCGTACCTGGGCGCGAAACTGCTGGTAGGCCGCGTCGCCGGTGCACAGCAGATCGCCGTGGGTGAGCAGGTAGCGCCTGCCGCCGAAGGTCAGCACCGTGGGGTCGGCCAGCGGCTGCACGCGGTGGCGGGCCAGGAAGCCGCCACCCATCAGGAAGTCGCGGTTGCCGTGCATGAAGAACACGCCGGCGGCGGCGCTGGCTGCCAGCGTCTGGCCGCAACGCGCCTCGAAGCTGCCGGGCACGGCGCTGTCGTCGCCCACCCAGACCTCGAACAGGTCACCCAGGATGAACACCGCGTCGGCGCTCGTATGCAGCATGTAGCGCTGCCAGGCGCTGAAGACGCCGCCTTCGCTTTCGCTCAGGTGCAGGTCAGCAATGAAATCGATCGTGCGCCAGTGCGCCGGCGCGGGCAACGTGGCGAACTGGGAGATTGCGGTCACGGGCGCTGGCTTCCAGCCCGGCCTTTTTCCGGCGGGGGAAGTCTCATTCAACGACGATGGCTTTTTCGATCACCACGTCCTCGCGCGGCACGTCGTCGTGAAAGCCCTTGCGCGTGGTCGGCGCGGCCTTGATGGCGTCCACCACGTCTTGCCCGGCGACGACTTTGCCGAACACGGCGTAGCCCCAGCCGGACGCGGTGGGCGCGGT
>WRJY01000007.1 GCA_009778355.1 Desulfovibrionaceae bacterium
CGCCCCCCGCCGCGCTGGGGCCGGGCGACTCGGTGGTTTACACGGTGACGGCCAGCAACACCGGCGCGGTTTCGGCCACGGACGTGAAGGTGACGGACGCCTTCCCCGCCGGCATCGCCAGCGCAAGCTGGACTTGCGCCGACAACAGCGCCCTCATCGGCGGCGGCCCCTATTGCCCGGCGGCATCGAGCGGCGGGCCGATCAGTCCCCCCGCGGCCATGCTGGACCAAACCATCGCCACCCTGCCGGCGGGCGGCAACGTGGTCTATGCCATCACGGCGACCGCCGATGCGGTCAATCCGCCGGCCAGCATCGTCAACACCGCGTCGGCGGACGCGCAGGGCGGCGTCTGCGTCGATGACCTTGGTCAGCCCACCGGCCAGCCCATGCCCTGCACCGCCACCGTGGCCAACCCGCCGGCGCCGATAGTTGCCATCAGCAAGGCCGCCAACACGGGCGCGGCGCTGCGCCCCGGCGAAAGCGTGGTCTATACGGTTCGCGTGGCCAACGCGGGAACGGAAACCGCGCCGAACGTCCGGGTACAGGACCCGCTGCCGCCCGGCATGGCCTCGGTGGTCTGGACTTGCGACGACAACGCCGGCGGCGCCCTGTGCCCGAACGGCATCGGCAACGCCGCCCTGGACCAAACCATCGCCAGCCTGCCGGTGGGCGGCATCGTCACCTACACCCTCAACGCCACCCTGGCCGCCGGCGGCCTGCCCGCGCAAATTGCCAACGTCGCCACCGCCGACGCCCCCGGCAGCCTGTGCGCCGACGCCCAGCCCATGCCGTGCCGCAGCCAGGCCATCACCAACCTGACGAGCAGAATGATCCCGCCGGGAAGCAGCGACGCTGCCTCCATCCCCGCCCTCGCGCCGCCCGCGCTGGCCCTGCTGGTCTTGCTGCTCGCCGCGCCGGCGGGCCTGCTGATGCGGCGGCGCGCTGGCGCGGGCAGGGACGCTCCATGACGGGTATCGCCTTCGGCTCCCAGGGCAATCGCATTTGAATTTCTGACTCCTTCCTGCGCGAAGCGGGGGCTGAGGGCCGCGGCTCCAAGCCAAGCCTGCGCAGGCTTGGACGGCCCGGGCTGCCGCCTCCGGCGGCTGCGCGTGGCAGTGATGGGGGCCAGCGGCGCTGGCTCGCATGGAAGCGTCATTTGGGTGGTGACGCCTGCCCCCATCCCCGCCTTCCCCCGCAAGCGGAGGAAGGAGTAATACCGCGCCGCGCCTGACTGTGTTGCTCATTTTTTAGATGAGATTGCCCTGCTTCGGCTCCACAAATGCTACATTCAAGATAGCTGGCTGCGCCTGATGGACAAGGATTTGAGAACCAAAAATATCTGAAATTTTGTAGGGACAAGCGCAGCCAGCTACTAAAGATGTAGCTTGCAGACACAAGGCACACCCAAGGCACGTCTTTAGAGCGAATGTTAGCGTTTGCTACATTTTTGTGCTATAGTGCGCGCTTGCGCCGGCGCGGAGGGACCGTTGCTTTGGGCGCCAACTTGACAGCCTGACCAAGCCCATGCATCCCGAGGACTTTTTGCGCGCGCCTGCTGGCGAAGCGGCGGCTGCGCAGCCGCTGGCCGAAATTTTGCAAATGCTCACACCGGCCATGCGCGGCGTGGTCGAGGGGCTGCTGGCCGTTGGTGGCCCGCCGCTTCATGCGCTGGACGCGCCGGCGGCCCGGGCCGCTTATGCCAAGACGGTGGCGGCGCTGGGCGGGCCGGGGGTCGCGCTGGCGCGGGTGGAGGATTTCACGCTGACCGCCCGCGACGGCGCTCCGATTGCCGCCCGCCTGTATGCCGATTCGCAGGACCGCAAGCTGCCCGCGCTGCTGTATTTTCACGGCGGGGGCTTTGTCATCGGCGGCATCTTCTCGCACGACCGGCTTTGCCGCGAGATGGCCCGGCAAAGCGGCGCGGCGGTGGTGTCTATCGACTACCGTTTGGCGCCCGAGTGGCGTTTCCCCACGGCGGTTCACGACGCCTGGGACGCGCTTGCCGCGCTGGCGCGGGACGGCTCGCGCTACGGACTGGATGGCGCGCGCCTGGCGGTTGGGGGCGATTCGGCGGGCGGCGCCTTGGCGGCGGCCAGCGCCATTCACGCGCGGGGCAGCGGCATGGCGCTAGCCTTGCAGGCGCTGATTTACCCCAGCGTGGCGGCGGCGCAAGACAGCGTTTCGCACCGGCGTTTTGCCCACGGGCCGGGGCTGGACAAGAAGCTGATCGACTGGTTCCTTGCCCAATACATCGACCCGCAAGATCGCGCCGACTGGCGCTTTGCGCCGCTGCGGGCGGGTGATGCGCGAGGGCTTGCCCCGGCCTGGATTGGCCTGGCCGAATGCGATCCGCTGCGCGACGAAGGCGTGCAATACGCGGACAAGCTGCGCGCCGCCGGGGTGCCGGTGGAGCTGGAAGTTTATCGCGGCGTGATTCACGACTTCATCACGCTGGGCCACGCGCTTGACGAGACGCGGCAGTTGTGCGCCGCGCTGGCGGCGGCGCTGCGGCGGGCGTTCTAGGCTTGCGCAAGCGGGCGGATTGGGCAACACTGCGGGGATGCGTGATGTCCGCGTTTTTCTTCTGCTGCCATGAGCCATGAAGGCGCTC
>WRJY01000008.1 GCA_009778355.1 Desulfovibrionaceae bacterium
ATGGCCGCCGTCATGAACGGCGTGGCGCTGCACGGCGGCTACATTCCCTACGGCGGCACCTTCCTCACGTTCAGCGACTACAGCCGCAATGCCATCCGCATGGCGGCGCTGATGCAGCAGCGCGTGGTGCACGTGTTCACGCACGACTCCATCGGCCTGGGCGAAGATGGCCCCACGCACCAGAGCATCGAGCACGCCGCCAGCTTGCGTCTGATTCCCGGCCTGGACGTGTGGCGCCCCGCCGACACCGCCGAAACCGCCATCGCCTGGGCGGTGGCGCTGGAAAACAAACACCGGCCCAGCGCCCTGCTGCTGTCGCGCCAGAACCTGCCCTACCTGCCCAAGCGCGATTTGGGCGAGATCAGCCGCGGCGCGTATGTGCTCAGCGAACCAGCCGACCTGGGCCTGGCCAGGAAAACGCAAGCCGTCATCATCGCCACCGGCTCCGAGGTGCACCTGGCGCTGAAGGCGCAAGAGCTGCTGGCGGCGCAAAAAATCGCCGTGCGCGTGGTGTCCATGCCCAGCGCCAGCGTTTTCGACCGCCAGACACTGAAGTACAAGCAATCGGTACTGCCCGATGGCCTGCCGCGCATCGCCGTCGAAATGGGCGTCACCGACGGTTGGTGGAAATACGGCGTCGCCGCCGTGGTCGGCATCGACCGCTACGGCGAATCGGCCCCCGCGCCGCAGTTGTTCGACCTGTTCGGCTTCACGCCGCGGAACGTGGCCGACACCGTTGAGGCGGCGCTGCGTGCGCGCTGAAGATACAACGCCTTACACATAAAACCAAAAGGAGCGAGCATGGGTAAACGATTCATCTTGTGGGTACTGAGCTACGCCTGGCTGGCGCTGCTGGCCGGTTTGGGGCTGCTGGGCATGGCGGGCTACTCCACTTACAGCGCCAGCCACGGCGGCATGATTCCAGAAGAAGCCGCCCTCACCAGCGCCAGCGGCCACATCACCGAAGACCGTGAAATCACTGTCGAACGCAAACGCCGGTACGGCGGCAAAACCGCCAAGAAATACTATGAGCTGGATCTCCAGCCCGCCAGCGGCGACAAGATCAAGCTGCGCGTTGACTTCGACGTGCCGCGCGCCACGGTGGAAACCGCCGTCGACGGGGACGTGGCCGTCAGATACGACCCCGGCGATCACAACAACACCTATGTCATCCAGCAAGATGGCGAGGACCTGGTGTCCTACGCCGACATGGCCCGCCTGGCGCAAAAAAACGCCGACCACGACAAGGAAATTTTCGCCTCGCCCGGGATGATGGGTTTTGCCGTGCTGCTGGCGCTGCTCGGCGGCGGCGGACTGTGGTGGCGGCGCAAGTTGCTGGCCCCCGCGCCCGCCGAACCAGCCCAAGCCAAGCCGCTGGCCCCCGGCGAGCAGCCCCATTGAATTTTTCATCATCAGGAGTACCCACATGACCATCAAAATCGGCATCAACGGCTTTGGCCGCATCGGGCGCATGGTGTTTCGCGCGGCGGCGGCGAACTTCAAGGACATCGAGGTCGTCGGCATCAACGACCTGCTGGAGCCCGACTACCTGGCCTACATGCTGAAGTACGACAGCGTGCACGGCCAGTTCAAGGGCGACATCGCCGTCGAAGGCGGCACGCTGATCGTCAACGGCAAGAAAATCCGCCTGACGGCTGAAAAAGACCCGGCCAGCCTGAAATGGGGCGATGTCGGCGCCGATGTGGTGATCGAATCCACCGGCCTGTTCCTGACCAAGGAAAGCGCGCAAAAGCACATCGCCGCCGGCGCCAAAAAAGTGCTCATGTCGGCCCCCAGCAAGGACGACACCCCCATGTTCGTCTTTGGCGTCAACCACAAGCAATACGCCGGCCAGCCCATCATCAGCAACGCCAGTTGCACCACCAACTGCCTGGCCCCCATCGCCAAGGTGCTGCACGACAAATGGGGCATCAAGCGCGGCCTGATGACCACCGTGCACGCCGCCACCGCCACGCAGAAAACCGTGGACGGCCCCAGCAACAAGGACTGGCGCGGCGGGCGCGGCATTCTTGAAAACATCATCCCCAGCAGCACCGGCGCGGCCAAGGCGGTGGGCGTGGTGCTGCCCGAACTCAAGGGCAAGCTCACCGGCATGAGTTTTCGCGTGCCCACCTCCGACGTGTCGGTGGTGGACTTGACCGTGGAGCTCGACAAGCCCGCCAGTTACGACGACATCCGCGCCGAAATGAAAGCGCAGTCCGAAGGCCCGTTCAAGGGCATTCTGGGCTACACCGAGGACAAAGTGGTCGCCACCGACTTCCGCGGCGACGCCCGCTCGTCCATCTTCGACGCCGAGGCCGGCATCGCCCTGGACAGCACCTTCGTCAAACTGGTGAGCTGGTACGACAACGAGTGGGGCTATTCCAACCGCTGCCTGGACATGGCGCGAGTGATGTGCGGCAAGTAATACCTGCTTCGTTCATCGATCGCGGAACAGGTTGGGGTGCGCTGTGCGAACCCCAGCACTCCGTCGTGACGGTGTGAGCCATGTTGGGGCTCTCTGCTCTCTGCGCTCACCCCTCAACCTGCAAGCTTGCTAGGGCCTGTTCATACTATTTTCATGGCACCCGTTGCCCCGCAAAGGTAGTGGATGCAAGGCGCAAACCGCAGCCGGGTTGGACACCCGGCGAGGATTTGCAACGCGGCAGACGCTGCCTTTGCGGGGCAACCCTTC
>WRJY01000009.1 GCA_009778355.1 Desulfovibrionaceae bacterium
GGATCCACCTGGCGCCGCAGCGCAAGGCCAACACTCTGAACAGCTACGTTGTTCATCTCCATGCTCCTGATCGGCTCCCCGTAGGGAGGAAGGCATCCATTACATCTCCTTGCGGTTTGCCTGTGAAGACCTGCATGGTCCTCCAACTTGGGCACTTTGATGCCGCCGGCCCGTCAAGGAGCACACCCTGCTTCTGGCGTTACCCCTGGCGGGGGGAGGCGCTCATTTCATTCAGCCCGAACGGGTGTGGGATTTCAACCCGCCCGGTTCCGGGGGGCAAGCCGGCAACGCGGCGCTGCATCCGTCTCTCCCCGTAGGAGCGAGGGGCTTCAAGTTCCTATGCCGCCACCCATCGCGCCCCGAACAGCCGAGCGTTTATATTCGTGTCTGCACGTTGCAAATGTAGCAATTAATTACGAATAGTTACGGATATTTATATATTGTCGGCCGTCAGCCGATGGCTTACATAATATTACAAAAAATCTTGACGCGCCGGAAAGCTGGAGCTAAGATGGCCTGACACAGACATCCATTCCGCGCGATGTTTGCCTTTGCAGAAAGGAATGTGGAAGTAGCAGCCCATCGTATCTGAAAACCCTTCGCTGCAGTCTTGATTGAGCCGAGTTCTTGGCCTCATTTCATGTCAAAGCGTCTGCACGGTTGTGCAGGGTATTTTGTCATGGCATCGCTGGCGGCACTCCTGCCGAATCGGCGGGCGTGTTGAGGAGGAGGAAAAGTGCCACCAAGGGTTCAAATTTTTGGTGGAATTGCGCAATTTACTTTATTTTTGGAGAACCATCGTGTCATCAGTTTCTTCTATCGCGTCACCCCTCAACCACCAAGCCTACGTTATCCCCCATCAATTGAGTGGGGCCGACTCCGATACAGCCGGTATGCAAGCTGCAAAGGAGCCGGGCAGCGCTACGGGCAGCAGCGGCAGCACGTTCGCCCTGAAAAATCTGCAGCCCGACCCCAGGATCGCCGTTCAGCTCAAGGCCAGCCCGCAAGGGCAAACTGCTGCGCAGACGGCCCCATCGGGCGGAACGGGTGGTGGCGTCATTGATCCTGCTCGCGACATGGACGAGGACTATGTCGGCCTCCTGCTGAACAACTATCACTCCTATTTCGATAGCGCCAAAACCGGGAAGACTGACTCCACGATCACCCGTGAAGAAGTGGAATTGGTGGCCAATGGTCAGGCTAAGGGAGATCTTTGGACCTCGCTCAGTCCGGACGAGAAGGCGGTCTTGGGCAAAGCCGCACAATTCCTGATCGACAACCCAGCCGTGTTCATAAGCCTGGACACAGCACACGCTGGCGGCAAGCCCGACGGCAAAATCAGCATGAACGACGTGACGGACTTTTGGATAGGAACAGAGGCCGATGGCAACATAAGCCAGGCCCAGGCCTATGAGACGCTGAAAAAAGACTTCACCAAGTTCGACACAGCAGCCAACGGCGATACGCCCGACGGGAAAGTCAGCCGCGCGGACCTGAGAGCGGTGCTCTACTCCAGTACAAAACGCGTGAGCCAGGAAGATCAGGAGGCCGCCGCGTACCTGCTGACACACAGATATGCGTTCGACATCGTGGACAGCGCCACAGCCAAAGGTCACAAAACCGACGGCATCATCAGCAAAAATGACGTGGATGCGGTCAATGAACCTGGATGCTGAATAGGCTGCTCTCTGCTTTGTCATCAGGCGAAACGGTGATCTGACCCCAATACTGATGCAAACCACCGGCAACACCATCCTGATTACCGGCGGCGGCTCCGGCATAGGCCGCGCGCTGGCAGAAGCCTTTCACCAGCGCGGCAACCAGGTCATCATCGCGGGCCGCCGCCAGGCCGCGCTCGACGCCGTTGCGCAAGCCAACCCCGGCATCCGCACCGTCACGCTCGACGTGCGCGATGCGCAAGACATCCAGCGCCTTGCCGCCCGCATGGCCGCCGATTTCCCGGCGCTCAACGCCGTGGTCAACAACGCGGGCATCATGCGCCTCGAAAACTGGCGCGCCGCCGATATTGACTTGGCCACCGCCCAGGCCACCATCGAAACCAATCTGCTCGCCCCAATCCGTCTCACCGCCGCGCTGCTGCCGCAACTGCGCCGGCAGCCGCGCGCCACGGTGCTCAACGTGTCTTCCGGCCTGGCGTTCCTGACCATGGCCCACACGCCCGCCTACAGCGCCACCAAGGCGGCCATTCATGCGTTCAGCGACGCGCTGCGCTACCAACTCAAGGACACAGGCGTGGACGTGATCGAAATCGTGCCGCCCTACGTGCAAACCGGACTGATGAGCCCCAAACAAGCCACCGATCCGCACGCCATGCCGCTGGCCGGCTTCATTGACGAAGTCATGCACATTCTCGACACCCAGCCCCACGTGCGTGAAGTACTGGTTCAGCGCGTGCTGCCACTGCGCTTTGCCGCCCAGCAGGGCCACCAAGGCTACATCGAGCAATTCACCGCGTACAACGACCAGTTCTCGGCGCTGCACGCACTTTGACTCGGCCCTTTCGCGTCATTGCCGCGCAAGCGGAAATCCATGAGACCCTTCGGAGGGGTTGCCGCAAAAGGCGCGTGGCAGTTGCTTCTTCCTTCGCAGAGGGAGGTCTGGGGTGGACGCTCCGCCACCGCCGATACCCGCGCTGTGAACAGTTGCTCCCTCCCCCGCTGGGGGAGGGTTGGGGTGGGGGCCAGCGGCGG
>WRJY01000010.1 GCA_009778355.1 Desulfovibrionaceae bacterium
TGAGGCGCATGAGGTACAGCATCTCGTCATGAAAAATTTCGCGGTGCTCGATGGTGCGCTGCAGCGCCTCTTGGGGGGTGATGGTCATGATGCGTCTCTGTCCTGTGCCAAAAAATTCGCCAGCATCGCGTGCCCATGCTCGGTCAGGATGCTTTCGGGGTGAAACTGCACGCCTTCGATGGGCAGCGACTGGTGGCGCACGCCCATGATTTCGCCATCGTCGGTCCAGGCGGTGATTTCCAGTTCGGGCGGGCAGGTAGCGCGCTCGATGGCCAGCGAGTGGTAACGGTTGACGGTAAATTTTTCGGGCAGTCCGGCGAACACGCCTTGCCGCGTGGTGGTGATGACGCTGGTCTTGCCGTGCATCAGTTCCTTGGCGCGGACGATGGCGCCGCCAAAGGCTGCGCCGATGGCCTGATGGCCCAGGCACACGCCCAGAATCGGCAGCTTGCCGGCAAAGCGCCGGATGGCCGACACCGACACGCCCGCCTCGGCCGGCGTGCAGGGGCCGGGCGAGATGCACAGGCGGGCGAATTCGCCGCGTTCAAACAGGGCGTCCAGTTCGTCCAGCGTCACCTCGTCGTTGCGCAACGTGGTCACGTCGGCGCCCAACTCGCCGAAGTACTGCACGATGTTGTAGGTGAAGCTGTCGTAGTTGTCGATCATCAACAATTTAGTCACACTAACCCCTTGATTTCAAACGATTTTTTGTCTTGGCGCTGCGTTTTATATGCACATTTATATACACGTCGATAGACGACTGCCGCCATTCCCGCGTTCATCCACATCAGCGATAGCAAGCTGCACGATGCCTGTCCTTGTCCTTTGGATGAGCATCCCGCTCATACTGCCGTACCAGTTCAGCAACCATCGTCATGCGCGCAGCGGGCTGGAACTCTGTTGGAACGATGCCACGATCCAGCAGCGATTCCAGCCGCTTGGCGAACGTATCACTCTGTGCCTCGTCCGAGAACGTCGTGTACAGCGGCGCTTCAAGCACGCCAGCGCGCTTGAAAACGTACTGAAATGTCCCGTCGGGTCGCCGCGTTTTGCCAGCCATGATGCAGGTGGCAGATGAGTTGAAACCCGGCCTGCGCACTTCACCAAAATCGCATGGCTGGCAGAAGCCTCTTTTTGGTTGGAGGAGGTTCCTTCAAGCTCCGTTTTCTGGCCTCAAAAGTGCCGGAAAAATGGCTTGAATTTCTCCAAGCCATTGATTTAATTGATGTTTTTATGGTGGGTGCTGAGGGGCTCGAACCCCCGACCTACGCCTTGTAAGGGCGCCGCTCTACCAACTGAGCTAAGCACCCGGATCCGAACGGAACACGCGCGGGCGGCTTCAGTTCAGGGCGTCTTTCAGCGCCTTGCCGGGACGGAACTTGGGCACCTTGGCGGCCTTGATTTTAATCGCTGCGTTGGTACGCGGGTTGCGGCCCATGCGCGCTGCGCGCTTGCCGACGGCAAAAGTGCCAAAGCCCACCAGCGACACCGTGCCGCCCTTGCGCAGCGTGGTTCTGACGGCGCCGATGGTGGCATCCAGGGCGCGCGTGGCGGCCGCCTTGGAGATGTCGGCGTTCTTGGCGATGTACTCGATCAACTCAGTCTTGTTCACGGTTCAATGCCCCTCTTTTGAAAGGAATCAGGAATGCTTGAAGCGCCTTCGGAGCGTTCCGGCGGCTTGCGGCCCGACTTTGCGCTTTCGTTGACGCCACCACGGCACGGACACTTGCCAGGAACCACCACGGCATGAAGCCGCACGGTGCAACGCACAAGGCAACGCCTGCTCGACGGTCAAGGCATTCTAGCCCCAATCGCGGGGCGCAAAACCGGCATCGCTGTCCGCGCGTGTGCGGCGGCGCGGCAACCAGTCACGATTGGGCCACCGCGCCCCGCACCGGTTCACCGCACCCGGGCGCGAATCTCGGGCAGCGACTTTTGCAGGTAATAGGCCATCGACCACACGGTCAGCACGGCGGCGACCCAGATCAGCGCGTTGCCCCACCAGCGCGTGGCGATCAGGCCCAGCAGCCTGCCGTCGTACAGCAAAAACGGTATGGCCACCATCTGGAAGGTGGTCTTGAGCTTGCCCAGCATGTGCACGGCCACGCTCTTGCTGGCGCCGATCTTGGCCATCCACTCGCGCAGGGCGGTGATGGCGATCTCGCGCCCGATGATGATCAGCGCCACGAACACGTCGGTGCGCTGCAAGTGCACCAGCACCAGCAGCGCGGCGCAAACCAGAAACTTGTCGGCCACCGGGTCCAGAAAGGCGCCGAAGGCCGAGGTCTGGTTCAGCCGCCGCGCCAAGTAGCCGTCCAGCCAGTCGGTGAAGGCGAAAACGATGAACATCACCGTCGCCGCCAGATTGGCCGCGCGCAAATCCAGGGGCAGGTAGAACACGCCCACGATGAGCGGAATCGCGACGATGCGCGTCCACGTCAGAATGGTGGGCAGGGTGAAAAACATGGCGACGATTGTGGCATGGCGGCAGCGCGCCTTCGGGCGGCGCCCGCCCGCGCTGTAGCTATGAAAACAGCAGCAATCAATGCAACGCCCGGTAAATCTCCTCGGCCAGCGAATGCGAGATGCCTTCCACCGTGGCCAGATCGTCCACGCTGGCCGCTTCGACGCCGCGCACGCCGCCGAAGCGTTGCAGCAGGCTGGCGCGGCGCTTGGGGCCGATGCCGGGGATTTCCTCGATGCGGCTGCCGCCCAC
>WRJY01000011.1 GCA_009778355.1 Desulfovibrionaceae bacterium
ATCAGCGCGGCGGCCAGCGCCGGGCCGGACAGGCGGCCATCGCGCCCCACCGCCACCACGCGCTCGCCCAGCGCCAGCGCCTGCGTGCCAAAGGCCAGGCCCAATGCACGGGCCATGTGTTCATTGAGGGCGGCGGGCGTCGCGCCGCGAATGTCATACGCCTTGAAAATGCCGGTTTCGACTTGCATGGACTGGCATTGTAGGCAGGCTGTCGCTATCTTTTAAGTAGCGTCGGCAGGTTGACCGGCAAGCGCGGGCGGCCTGCCGGCAAGACGTGGATAATGCTGCCGGCGCCTGCCCATTGCAGAGCGATCAGCCACCAGATGACCTCTTCCAATTGCGCCGGCGGCGCGCGCGAAATCAGTCCCGGCCTGACAGTGCGCGGCATCCAGCCGCCACTGAATCTGCGCGAGTTCAAGCTGATCGCGTTCGACATGGATTCCACGCTCATCAACATCGAGTGCGTGGACGAAATCGCCGCCGCCGCGGGCCGCAAGGCCGAAGTCGCCGCCATCACCGAAGCGGCCATGCGCGGCGAAATCACCGACTTCAAGCAAAGCCTGCGTCAGCGCGTCGCCCTGCTCCAGGGCGTGAGCGAAGAGCAGCTTGCCCACGTCTATCACGACCGCCTGCGCCTGACCCCCGGCGCGAGCGAACTGGTGCTGGCCGCCAAATCCGCCGGCCTGAAAGTGCTGCTGGTCAGCGGCGGCTTCACCTACTTTGCCGACCGCTTGCGCGACCGCCTGGGGCTTGATTTCGTGCGCAGCAACCGGCTGGAGATCGTGGACGGCAAACTCACGGGCCGCATCCTGCCGCAAAGCTGGGGCGACATCTGCGATGGCGCGATGAAGCGCGAAACCGTGCTGCGCACATGCAGCCTGATCGGCTGCGACCCCAGCCAGGCCATCGCCGTGGGCGACGGCGCCAACGACCTCGACATGATGAACGCCGCCGGCCTGTCGGTGGCCTACCACGCCAAGCCCAAGGTACGCGCCCAAGCCAAGGTGACCATCGACACGGGCGGACTGGAGCGGCTGCTGGAGGTGTTTGGCGGCGTGCAAGACGCGTAGCAATGCGAATGGACTTGCACTGGAATCAGTGCAGTTGCCAAGGGTTCACCTGGCTCAGGCCATTGATTGCAACAAAGTCCTTGCTGTTGCGCGTGACCAAGGTCATGTTCGCTGCCAGGGCAATCGCGGCAATCTGTGCATCTTCGGTCGAAATCGGGCGGCCCAAGGCTGAGCGGCTTGCCACAATCAAGGCGTAATGCTCCGCGGCTGCGCTGTCGAAATTCAGAATTTGGCCCGCGAAATCCTCGGCAAACATGGCCTGCGCAACCCGTGCCAGAGCATCACGGCGCTGGCCCGCAGGCAGCAAGGCGATGCCCGTCAGCACTTCTGCCTGGGTGATGCTGCTGGTGTACACGGCGCTGATCGCCCGGCTGGCAAACCATGTCAGCACATCGGGCGCAGCCGTGGGCCGCATCAATTCCGAGAGCACGTTGGTATCCAGCAAAAAGCCCTGGCTCATGCTGGATCAAACACTGGTGGCGTGCGTACGGGCTGACGCGGAGCGATCGGCAAATCCGACGCATCCAGCCCCTGAAATCGCTGGCGGATGCGCTCGGCAAAACTGCCGGAAGCCGCCGCCTGCTCGGCAGCCAACGCCTGCTGCAAGATGTGGCGCACTTCTTGCTCCATCGACCAGCCGTGACGCGCCGCGCGCAAGCGCAGACCGGCCTTGATGGTTTCGTTCAGGTTGCGCACGGTGATGCTGGCCATGATGGCGTTCCTTTCATTGATTGCAATGAAATCAGTTTACACGAAAACTGGCAAGTGAATCTCGGGTCAATACCGCCCCAACACCGCCTGCACCTGCCCCGCGTCTTGCCAGCGCGTGAGCGCCAGCGCGGCCAACAGGCGGGCGCGGGGCGGGGATTGGTCGTCGGCGGTCACGCTGCCGCAGGCGTCGTCGTCAAAACTGGCGTTGCGGATCACCGGCCCGGCGCCGGTGCGCGAGGCGCGCACGATCAGCACGCCGCGCTGGCACAGCTCGCGCAGCGCGGGCGCCAAGTAGCCAGGCACGGTGCCGCCGCCCACGCCAGCATGGACGATGGCGCGCGCGCCGGCTGCCGCCCAGGCGTCGTAAACCTCGCGCCGCATGTTGCCGTGGCCGGCGACGATGCCGGCCAGCGGCAGCGCGTCGATGCGGTTGATGTCGAACTCGCTGTCCGCCGTGTGGGGCCGCGCCAGGGCGCGGTACCAGCGCGGCGCGCCTTCCACCAGCAGGCCCAGCGGGCCGTAGGGCGAGGCCAGCGCGCCCAGCCGCAGGGTGTGCGTTTTGGCCACGTCGCGCGCGCTGTGAATCTCGCCTTCCATCACCACCAACGCGCCGCGCCCGGCAGACGAGGGGTGTGCGGCCACCGCCACGGCGGCCAACAAGTTGGCCGGCCCGTCGGCAGACAGCGCCGTGGCCGCCCGCATGGCGCCGGTCAGCACGATGGGCTTGCGGCTGGGCGCCGTGAGGTGCAAAAAGTAGGCTGATTCTTCCAGCGTATCGGTGCCGTGGGTGATGACGACGCCGTCCACGTCATCTTGTGCGCACAGCGCCGCGACGCGGCGGGCCAGTTGCAACAGGCGTTCGTCGGTGAAGTCGGCGGAGTCGATTTGCAGCAACTGCTCGGCTTGCAGATCGGCCAAGTCCGCCAAGCCCGGCGCGGCGGCCATCAGGTCATGAACCGGCAGTACGGCGGCTCGATAGGCGGCTGACGCCACGCCGCCCGCCGCTCCCACACC
>WRJY01000012.1 GCA_009778355.1 Desulfovibrionaceae bacterium
CCAAATGGTGAGGTCGAGCTAAGTCAAAAACCTCTGTGTTCATAAGAGGTTACGAGGGCAAATAAGCGGTCAACTGCCGTTTTTAGGTTGAAAGTTCATCGTGAGCAAGATCAAGGAATCGCCGCGTGACGGTGCGGTCGCGCTTGACCCGAGCATCGACAGCTTCATCGACGCCCTGTGGCTGGAAGACGGCTTGGCGCCCAACTCGCTGGCCGCCTACCGGCGCGACCTGACGCTGTACGCGCGCTGGCTGCGCCAGCAGCACGGCGCCGCGCTGGCGCAGACGCGCGAGCATCACCTGAGCGGCTACTTCGCGGCCCGCGCCAGTACGCGCGCCACCTCGGCCAACCGGCGGCTGACGGTGTTCAAGCGCTACTTCCGCTGGGCGCTGCGCGAGCGCCTGATCGACGCCGACCCCACGCTCAAACTGCTGGCCGCCCGCCAGCCGCTGCGCGTGCCCAAGACGCTGAGCGAGGCGCAGGTCGATGCGCTGCTGGCCGCGCCCGACACCGGCGCGCCGCTGGGTCTGCGCGACCGCGCCATGCTGGAGCTGATGTACGCCAGCGGCCTGCGCGTGAGCGAGCTGGTGACGCTCAAGACCATCCACGTCGGCCTCAATGACAACGTGCTGCGCGTCATGGGTAAGGGCGGCAAGGAGCGCCTGACGCCCTTTGGCGAGGTGGCGGGCGACTGGTTGCAGCGCTGGCTGCGCGAGGGCCGCCCGCACATCCTGGGGCCGCGCCAGAGCGAGGCGCTGTTCGTCACCAGCGCTGGCCGCTCGCCGGGCACGGCGATGTCGCGCGTGATGTTCTGGAACCTCGTCAAGCGTTACGCGCGCGCCGCCGGGGTGACCGCGCCGCTGTCGCCGCACACCCTGCGCCACGCTTTTGCCACGCACCTGCTCAACCACGGGGCCGATTTGCGCGCGGTGCAATTGCTGCTGGGCCACGCCGACATTTCCACCACCACCATTTACACCCACGTGGCGCGCGAGCGGCTGAAAGACGTGGTTGCCAAACACCACCCGCGCGGGTGAGGGCTGTTTGTGAGGGCCATTGCCGCCGTCCCTAAAATCACGGTTTTTCGAGCTTGACCCATAAGGAGACGCGAAGTCATGGCCGTATATGAAGTGGATGGCAAGGCCCCGCAGGTGGATTCCAGCGCCTGGATCGCCGATTCGGCCGAGGTCATGGGCAACGTGCGCATCAGCGCCGACGCCAGCGTGTGGTTCGGCTGCGTGCTGCGCGGCGACACCGAGAGCATGACCATCGGCGAGGGCAGCAACATTCAGGATTTGAGCGTGCTGCACGCCGACCGCGGGCAGCCGCTCACCGTGGGCCGCCACGTCACCGTCGGCCACAAGGTCATGCTGCATGGCTGCACCATCGGCGACGAATCGATGATCGGCATGGGCGCGATCGTGCTCAACGGAGCCAGAATCGGCAAGAACTGTCTCGTCGGCGCCGGCGCGCTGGTAACCGAGGGCAAGGAATTTCCCGACGGCAGCATGATCGTGGGCGCGCCAGCCAGGGTGGCGCGCCAGCTCACGCCCGAGCAAATACAGGGGCTGCGCATGAGCGCGCGGCACTACATCGACAACGCGCGCCAGTTCCGCTCGACGTTGAAGAAGCTGTGACGCCCGCTTGAAGCCCGCGCCCAGCCGCCCCACATAGGCAGCAATGTCCGAACTGCACAAATTCATCTTCGACGGCCTGCCCGTGCGCGGCCAGTTGGTGCGTCTGACCGATGCCTGGCAAGACCTGCTGCGCCGGCGCGCCGCCAACACGCAAACCGGCGCCTACGCGCCCCCGGTGGCCGAACTGCTGGGCGAGATGGCCGCCGCCGCCGTGCTGATGCAGGGCAACATCAAGTTCGACGGCGCGCTGGTGATGCAGATTGCCGGCGACGGTCCAGTAAAAATGGCCGTGGCCGAGGCGCAGTTCGACCTGCGCCTGCGCGCCACCGCCTCGGTGGCCGGCGCGGTGGCGCCCGGCGCGCGCCTGGCCGATCTGGTCAACGCGCGCGGCAAGGGGCGTTGCGCCATCACGCTCGATGCGCGTAACCGCCAGCGCGGCCAGCCGCCCTACCAGGGCGTGGTGCCGCTGGTGGACGAGAGCGGCGCGCCAATCGACAGCCTGGCCGGCGTGATCGAGCATTACATGCGCCAGTCCGAGCAACTCGACACCACACTGGTGCTGGCCGCCGACGAGCAGGTGGCCGCCGGCCTGCTGGTGCAGCGGCTGCCGGTGCAGGGCCAGGCCAATCTGTCGCAAAGCAGCGTCGCGCGCGACGAAGACCGGGGCGGCGCGCCCGCCATCGAGGACGACTACCGGCGCATCGCCATCCTGGCGCGCAGCCTGCGCCGCCAGGAACTGCTGGGCCTGGATGCCGATACCGTGTTGCGCCGCCTGTTCTGGCAAGACCGGCTGCTGCGCCTGCCGCCGCTGGCGGGCAGCCAGGGTCCGCGTTTTGCCTGCTCGTGCAGCCGCGAACGCATGGCCGCCATGCTCAAGGCGCTGGGCCGGCAAGAGGCCGAATCCATTCTGGACGAGCAGGGCCGCATCGAGGTCGGCTGCGATTTCTGCGGCCAGCAGGAGCAATTCGACGCCGTGGACGTGGCGCGCCTGTTCACCCCAGCGGCCCGGCAGCCGCCGCAGACGGGGGTGGTGCAGTGATCGTGGGCGAGGGCCTGTTCACACTATTTTCATGGTACCCGCAAGGCAGTCAAAGGCCGCAATCGAGGCGCGCGTCGCAGCCCATGCTGCTGCATGGGCAAGACGCGCAACGACGAGTGCGGCCTT
>WRJY01000013.1 GCA_009778355.1 Desulfovibrionaceae bacterium
ACCAAAGCGGTGAGCTTCATCGAAGTCGCAAAAGTCAATATCCATGCGGTTCTCGTGAAGATTGCAAGCGGTCAACTGCCGTTTCTAGGATTATCCTGTTTTCATGGCGCCCGTAAGGGTTGGAATGGATGCCTGCGGCGGCAAATGACGAGGAAGCGCCGTTCCTCGTGGCAGGCGGCAGGGCGCCGCCCCTGCACGCGGCGTCAGTGATGCAGGATTTTGTCCAGAAAATCCTTGGCGCGGGGCTGGCGGGCTTCGGGGTTGCCGAAGAACTCTTCGGTAGGGCAGTCCTCCAGAATGCGCCCGCCCACGTCGATGAAGATCACGCGGCTGGCGACCTTGCGGGCAAAGCCCATTTCGTGCGAAACGACCATCATGGTCATGCCTTCGCCGGCCAGGCTGACCATCACGTCGAGCACCTCGCCGACCATTTCGGGGTCGAGCGCGGAGGTAGGTTCGTCGAACAGCATGACGATCGGATCCATCGACAGCGCCCGGGCGATGGCCACGCGCTGCTGCTGGCCACCCGAAAGCTGGCCGGGAAACTTGTCCTTGTGCGCCATCAGCCCCACGCGGTCGAGCATTTTCAGGCCGCGCGCCCTGGCATCATGCAGACTGCGGCCCAGCACCTTGATCTGGGCGATGGTCAGGTTCTCGGTCACCGACAGATGCGGAAACAGCTCGAAGTGCTGGAACACCATGCCGACCCTGGCGCGCAGCCTGGGCAGGTCGGTGGCGGGGTCGTTGACCCTGGTGCCGTTGACGATGATCTCGCCCTGCTGCACCGGCTCCAGCCCGTTCACCGTCTTGATGAGGGTGGATTTGCCGGAGCCTGAAGGCCCGCAGACCACCACCACCTCGCCCTTGTCGATGCCGAGGCTGCAATCGCTGAGCACCTGCACCGGGCCGTACCACTTGGATACGCCCTTCATTTCAATCATTCTTTCGGGCATGGGGAACCTGGAAACGGCGGTTGAATGCGCCCGTCAGCGCCGTGATCGGCGTGCCAGGCAAGACGCGAGGACGCGGCGGGCTTGACGCCCGCAAGAACGAGCAACGCCGCATGGCGCGGCGAGCGCGGTGCTGGCGGGTGCATGGCGATACCACCCAAGCGGTGAACCTGATCGAAGCCAAAAGCTTTTGTATGCATACGAGGTTGCGAAGGTAAAAGAGCCGGTCAACCGCCGTTTCCAGGTTCAGGCTCTCAGCGGATGATGGCGACCTTCTGGTGCACCCGCTTGACCAGGTACGACAGCGAAGAGCAGATGGCCAGATACACCAGCGCCACCGCCAGATAGGCTTCGGGGGTACGGCCATAGTTCCTGCCGGCGCCCTCGAAGCCCTTGAGCAGATCATATGCGCCGATGGCATAGACCAGCGTGGTGTCCTGAAACAGCGCGATCACCTGCGTCAGCAGTACCGGCAGCATGTTGCGGAACGCCTGCGGCAGCACCACCAGCCGCATGTTCTGCGCGTAGCTCATGCCCAGCGCGAAACCGGCGTGGGCCTGGCCCGCGGGCACCGACTGGATGCCCGCGCGCATGATTTCGGCAAACAGCGCCGCCTCGAACGCCACGAAGGTAATCACCGCCGATCGTTCCGCGCCGATGTACAGCCCGGTGATGCGCGGCGCCAGCAGAAAGAACCACAGCAGGATCATCACCAGCGGAATGGCGCGCATGGTGTTGACGTAGAAGGCGGCGGGCCAGTCGAGCCAGCGGCGGCCCGACAGGCGCATCAGCGCCAGCAGCGTGCCGATGGCCACGCCGCCCACGGTGGCGATGACCGTGAGCAGCACGCTGAACGCCAGGCCATTCAGAACGTACCTGCGAATCACTTCCCAGGTGAAAAAGGAGAAGTCGAGGTTGCTCATGGCCTCAATACCCCTTCTTGCCGCCGGCAAAGCCGGGCACCCGGCTGCGCCGCTCGACCCAGTGCAGCGCCAGGTACACCGCCACGGCGGTAACGATGTAGAGCGCCGTCACCGCCAGATAGACCTCGACGGGGCGCGAGGTTTCCTCAGTGGCCTGCATGGCGAACTGTGTCAGTTCGGGGATCGACACCGCGAACGCCGCCGCCGAGTTCTTGATGAGGTTCATCGACTCACTGGTCAGCGGCGGCAAGATGATGCGGTACGCCATCGGCAGCAGCACGTGGCGGTAGGTTTGCCACTGCGTCAGCCCGAGCGCCAAGCCCGCTTGCCGCTGGCCGCGCGGCAGCGACTCGATGCCCGAGCGCACCTGCTCGGCAAAGCGCGCCGAAGTGAAAAAGCCCAACGCCAGCATCACCAGCACGAAGGGCGGCAGCGACTTCATCGGCCCGATCAGCGCCGGCGCGACGTGGTACCACAGGAATATCTGCACCAGCAGCGGAATGCCGCGAAACAACTCCACCCAGACGTTGCCGAAGCGCGCCCAGCCGGGGTTGTTCGGCAAGGTGCGCAGCACGCCGATGACCGAGCCGGCCGCCAGCGCCAGCAGCAGCGCCGACAGCGACACCGCCGACGTCCAGCCCCACGCGCTGGCAACCCAGTTCAGGTACGTCGGATCGCGGCTGGTGCCCAGGCACCCGCTGACCAAGTCGCCGGTCAGCGTGTCGCGGCAGAACACCTCCCAGTCCATTGCCATGGATTCAGCCTCTCGCTTCAGTTTTCAAGAGCAATTTTGATTCAAGTTTGGAAACGTCTGCCCCTACCCGGGAACCTCTCTGACGAATGGCATCTTTCCTTCTCTTCGGCATAAGCGCCTGTAGGGGCGGGCCTTGTGCCCGCCCGTCTGCGTTTCAATCGATCACAGCAGGTTGCGCGGGCG
>WRJY01000014.1 GCA_009778355.1 Desulfovibrionaceae bacterium
CGCCGGCATTCACCCGCGCACGCGCCACGCGGTGCGCCAATGGTTCACTGTGGTGTCGCTGGTGGCCCTCGGCATGGGCGTGGCGCTGGTGCCCGCGTCGCTGACGCGCTCGGGCGTGCAGGGCGTGCGCTTCGTGCCCATCGCCGGGCCGCCCCACCCCACGGTCGGCGTGCTCGCTTGGCACGAAGAAACCGACGTCCCCGCGCTGCGCGTGTTCCTGGCCTGCGCGGCGGACCAGAAGTGACTCCGCCGAGACGCCACTGGCTTCCCGCTCGAAAAAGCGCTGCCACTGGCTGGGAAAGCCACGGCGATGGCTGTCGCGGGCCGGCTTGCTTCGCCGCCTCTGGTGGCATCAACCCATTTTTACAATCCGCCCCATGACCCAGACCCGTCAGCCCCACTACACCCGCGCCGCCGCGCTGCCCGGCATCCTGCGCCAGCGCCTGGTCATTCTCGATGGCGCCATGGGCACCATGATCCAGCGCCTGAAACTCACCGAGGCGCAATACCGCGGCGCGGGCGGCCCCAATGCAGCGCAGGCAGCGCGCTTTACCGGCCTGCCCAGAGACGTGCAGGGCAACAACGAACTGCTCAGTCTGACGCGGCCCGACGTGATTGGCGCCATTCACGAACGGTACCTGGCCGCCGGCGCCGACCTGATCGAAACCAACACTTTCGGCGCCACCTCCATCGCGCAGGAAGACTACGGCCTGGCCGCTCTGGCGCGCGAGATGAATCTTGAATCCGCCCGCCTGGCGCGCGCCGCCTGCGACCGCTTCAGCACACCGGACAAGCCGCGTTTCGTTGCCGGCGCATTCGGCCCGACGCCGCGCACCGCCAGCATCAGCCCCGACGTCAACGACCCCGGCGCGCGCAATGTCGGCTTCGAGCAGTTGCGCGCCGCTTACCACGAACAGGCGTTGGCGCTGATCGAAGGCGGCGCCGACCTGCTGCTGGTCGAAACCATCTTCGACACCCTCAACGCCAAGGCCGCCCTGTTCGCCATCGAGCAGGCGTTCGACGACACCGGCGAGCGCCTGCCCATCGTCATTAGCGGCACCGTCACCGACGCCTCGGGCCGCGTGCTCTCCGGCCAGACCGTCACCGCCTTCTGGTACAGCGTGCGCCACGCCCGCCCGCTGGCCGTGGGCCTGAACTGCGCCCTGGGCGCGGCGCTGATGCGCCCCTACATCGAAGAACTGGCGCGCGTCGCCCCAGACACCTTCATCAGTTGCTACCCGAACGCCGGCCTGCCCAACCCGATGAGCGACACCGGCTTCGACGAAACCCCGGAAGTCACCAGCCGCCTGCTGCACGAATTCGCTGCCGATGGTTTGGTCAACATCGTCGGCGGCTGCTGCGGCACCACGCCGGAGCACATCGCGGCCATCGGCCTAGCCGTAGCGCCGCTGCCGGGGCGCAGGCTCAACACTGCTGGTTTCTATAGCGAAGCGGCTTAATGGCCCGCGTTATTTCCAACCCGCGCGGGTTTTCATTGATAGCCTATAAACATGATCCCGACTTGGTTGTCTGTTGTTACGACAAACAACACCAAGCCGTTTTTGATTGTTGTCCCCGTAATGGATTGAGGAATAACGGCCATGACACCCTTCATTGTGGCTCCTCCCAGTTGAACACCACCGATAACACCGCACTGTGGGCTAGAATACCCTGAAAATATATATTCGGTGCCACGGGTTATTGTTGCTTGTGGAGTGATGGTTCCGGTCACTTGGCAGCCATTTGCCCCTTTGGGAAATGATACGCTGCTGCCAGATACTGTCATGGTATCGGCGTGCAATGCGCCGCCGGGCAGATTATTACCCGCAACTCCTGCCCATGTCCCCTGAAAATTCGCCAGAGTTTGGTTTATGGGGGTGGTACTATTATAATTGTAATTAAGCGTAACGCTATTGCCGAATACCAAATTAAGATAGTTCTTGGCCTGTGCTGTGCCGGTGTATGACGTGGTAATCGGCGCAGAACCGGCACCAGTCAGGTTGTACTCTAAATAGGAACCTGAAACACTAGACCCGCTGATTGATTGCTGACCGTGATACAGGATCAACGTGGACACGTCTTGGTTCATTTTATAGCCCCATGTTTCGCCTGTATCGTCAACACCAAAACTGTAGGTGTAGGTGCCAATGCCAGTTTGCCACGGACCTGCGTCTGCCCGCGTGACGCTGGGTGTGGATGGTGACGATGGTTGACTGGGCGTTTGTGCCGTGTCGTCACTGCTCCCGCCGCCGCATCCGGCGACGAGCGCACAAGTTGCTCCAATGATGGCGAGCTTTTGTTTCATGTTCATGATGATGTCATCCATGTTGAGGTGTCAATCGAACTTGGCCATTGGCCGAATTCAAGACCACGGCGCAACAGCATTATAGTCCGAATTGGACTATTTGAGACTAGGATCGAACATTGATGCGTGCCTGTTCGACTACACCATCCACGTTACCGCGTCTTGCAAGCGGCCATGACGGTTATGCGCAAGGAAGCAGGGCTGTCGCAGGTGCGGCTGGCCGAGCGGCTGGATCTCGGTCAGTCGTTCGTATCCAAAATCGAGCGCGGCGAGACGTACATCGAACTGACCCTGTTCATCGACTGGTGCCAAGCCTGCGGCGTCGAGCCTGGGGTGGCGCTGGATGCGCTGCTGGCGCGACAATCTGAGCCGGTCAGGAAAAGCCTGTCGCCTACAACCCCAGCGTCTTGAGGTAAGCCCGGAACGGCTCACCCAACTCCGGGTGCTGCAAGGCCAGTTCGACGGTGGCTTGCAGAAAGCCCTCCTTGCTGCCGCAGTCGTAGCG
>WRJY01000015.1 GCA_009778355.1 Desulfovibrionaceae bacterium
TCTCGCCCGAAGCGATACGAAACAACAAGGCATAACCGATCTGACCAGCGGCGCCGGTAACGGCCACGCGAACGGGCTTTTTGCTCATGAGTGAAAACTCCAGATAGTCGTGATTGAAACGGGGACGGGGGAGGAATCGGGCTCGCCGCGCGCGCCGGCTGTGCGCCAAGCCGCAGGCCTTCAAGTTCCATGCCGGAGTGTATGCGCGAAAGCCCCGTTGGTCAATTTGTCTTGTGTCTTATATAAGATATGATTGGGCACAATTTTCAGCAAGACCGCTTGTCGATGGCCACTGCCGCGCGCCCCCTCCCCCAGCCCGATGCCGCCCTGGCCGCCGGCCCGCCCCAAACCGCCTGGGCCGCGGGACAGACGCCGGCCTTCAGCCCGCTGTACCAGCAGATCAAGGGCCTGATCCTGCAAAGTCTCCAGCAGGGCGAGTGGAAACCCGGCGAGGTGATTCCCAGCGAATTCGATCTGGCGGCGCGCTACAAGGTCAGCCAGGGCACGGTGCGCAAGGCCATCGACGAACTGGCCGCCGACAACCTGCTGGTGCGCCGCCAGGGCCGCGGCACGTTCGTCGCCACGCACGCCGAGCAGCAGGTGCGCTACCGCTTCCTGCGCTTGCAGCCGGACCACGGCAGCGGCGATAGCGACGGCGAAGGGCCCGCCGAGCGCGACGTGGTCGAATGCCGCCGCCAGCGCGCCAGCGCCGAGGTGGCCCGCGCGCTGGGGCTGCGCGCGGGCGATCCGGTGCTGCAAGCGCGCCGGCTGCTGCGTTTCGCGGGCGTGCCGACCATTCTGGAAGACTTGTGGCTGCCCGCCGGGCCGTTCAAGGGCCTGACGGCGGAGCGCCTGTCCCGGTATCACGGCCCCATGTACGCCATGTTCGAGGCCGAGTTCAACGTGCGCATGGTGCGCGCCGACGAAAAACTGCGCGCCGTGCTGCCTGATGAGACGCAGGCCAGGCTGCTCGGCGTCACCGCCGCCACGCCCTTGCTGAGCGTCGAGCGCATTGCCTACACGTACAACGACGCGCCCATGGAGCTGCGGCGCGGCCTCTACCGCACCGACACGCACCACTATCGCAACCAGCTCAATTGACCGCCGTCCGTTTGTTGCATTGCAATACAATTTACAAGTTATACCTTCCGATAGCCGACCACAGCGCCGTCACCTTCCCTTTGTCCGCGAGAGACCCCTCATGAGCGAAGCCGCCAAGCCCAGGCCCGAATTCCGAAACATCAACATCTTCAAGGACGTCCCGACCTACCGGATGCCGCTGGCCGCGATCGTGTCGATCCTGCACCGCGTCAGCGGCGCGCTGATATTCATGCTGCTGCCGCTGGTGATCTGGCTGTTCGACAAGTCGCTGACCTCGGAGCATTCGTTCCGGCAGTTCACGTCCGCGTTCAGCGCCGGTCTGTGGATTTTTCCGGGCTGGCTGGTCAAGCTGGCAGCGCTGGCGCTGATCTGGGCCTATCTGCATCACCTGATCGCGGGCGTGCGCCATCTCTACATGGACGCCACCCACTGCCTGGCCAAGGAATTCGGCAAGAGCACCGCCGCCGCGACGCTGGCGCTGAGCCTGGCGCTGACCGCGATCCTGGGCGCCAAGCTGTTCGGACTGTATTGAACTCAAGGAGGAATCAAAAATGGCTGCCAATTACGGTTCCAGGCGCGCGGTCGTAGGCGCGCACTATGGCCTGCGCGACTGGCTGGTCCAGCGTTTCACCGGCGCCCTGATGACGCTCTTCACGCTGGCCGTGCTGGCGCAGGTGATCTTCAGCAGCGGGCCGATGGGTTACGACAAATGGGCTGGCATCTTCGCCGCGCAGTGGATGAAGGCGCTGACCTTCGCGGTGATCGTGGCGCTGATCTGGCACGTCTGGATCGGTATGCGCGACATCTGGATGGACTACGTGCATCCGGTGGGCGCGCGGCTGGTGCTGCAGGTGCTGACCATCGTCTGGCTGCTCAGTTGCGGCGGCTGGGCCTTGCAGGTGCTGTGGCGCCTTTGATCGACCAATCGCCCCCCGCGACAAAAAAACCTCAACCCCGATCATGAGTTACACCAAAGATAAAGTCGTCACCCGCAAGTTCGACGTGGTGATCGTAGGCGCCGGCGGCTCCGGTATGCGCGCCTCGCTGCAACTGGCGCGGGCCGGCCTGAACGTGGCCGTGCTCTCCAAGGTCTTTCCCACCCGCTCGCACACCGTGGCGGCGCAGGGCGGCGTCGGCGCCTCGCTGGGCAACATGTCGGAAGACAACTGGCACTACCACTTCTACGACACCGTCAAGGGCAGCGACTGGCTGGGCGATCAGGACGCCATCGAGTTCATGTGCCAGGAAGCGCCCAAGGTGGTGTACGAGCTGGAGCATTTCGGTATGCCGTTCGACCGCAACCCGGACGGCACCATCTACCAGCGCCCGTTCGGCGGCCACACCGCCAACTACGGCGAAAAGCCGGTGCAGCGCGCCTGCGCCGCCGCCGACCGCACCGGCCACGCCATGCTGCACACGCTGTATCAGCAGAACGTGGCCGCGCGCACCACTTTCTTCGTCGAATGGATGGCTCTGGATTTGATCCGCGACGCCGATGGCGACGTGGTGGGCGTCACCGCCATCGAGATGGAAACGGGCGATCTGTTCGTGCTGCACGCCAAGACCGTGATGCTGGCCACCGGCGGCGCGGGCCGCATCTTTGCCGCCAGCACCAACGCCTTCATCAATACCGGCGACGGCCTGGGCATGGCCGCGCGCGCCGGCATTCCGCTGCAAGACATGGAGTTCTGGCAGTTCCACCCCACCGGCGTGGCCGGCGCGGGCGTGTT
>WRJY01000016.1 GCA_009778355.1 Desulfovibrionaceae bacterium
GATCGACCACGGCCTGATCTGCGCCAGCCAGGTCATCGGCCTGTTCGACGATGTGCCGACCTGTGAAGAAGCCGTCAGCCGCATGGTGCACGGCGCCGAGGCGCAACTGAAACATGCGCTGGCGATGTTTCAGGATCAGCCCGCGCTCGCTTGACAGCCTGAACCGATCACAAAGCCCGCGCCGCGGGCAATCCCGCAAGCGCAGGCAGTGCAGGGGAGCGGGTTACTTCAGCACATCCCCGATGCACAGGTACTTCATCTCGACATACTCGTCGATGCCGTGGCGCGAACCCTCGCGGCCCAGGCCGGACTGTTTGATGCCGCCAAAGGGCACGTGCTCGGTGGCGATGATGCCGACGTTGATGCCGACCATGCCGTATTCCAGCCCTTCGCTCACGCGCGTGATGCGGCCTATGTCGCGGGCGTAGAAGTAGCTTGCCAGACCGAACTCGGTGGCGTTGGCGGCGGCAATGGCCTCCTGCTCGGTCTTGAAGCGGAACACCGGGGCCAGCGGGCCGAAGGTTTCCTCGCGCGCCACCAGCATGTCGGCGCTGGCGTTGGCGACCACCGTGGGCGCGAAGAACTGACCCTTGAGCCTGCCGCCACCGGTCAGCACCTTGCCGCCCTTCTTGATGGCGTCCTTGACGTGCTTTTCCACCTTGGCGACGGCAGCCGGCTCGATCAGCGGGCCTTGCGCCACGCCGGCGTCAAAGCCGTTGCCCACCTTCAGTTCTTTCACCTTGGCGGCAAATTTCCTGACGAACTTGTCGTACACCCCGTCCTGCACGTAGATGCGGTTGGCGCACACGCAGGTCTGGCCGGCGTTGCGGTACTTGCTGGCCAGCGCGCCCTCCACCGCCGAGTCGAGGTCGGCGTCGTCGAACACGATGAACGGCGCATTGCCGCCCAGCTCCAGCGCCAGCTTTTTCACCGTGGGGGCGCACTGCGCCATCAGAATGCGGCCCACCTCGGTGGAGCCGGTGAAGGACAGGTGGCGCACCACGTCGCTGCCGCACAGCGCCTTGCCGATGGCCGGCGCGTCGATGCCCGTCACCACGTTGATGACGCCCGCCGGCACCCCCGCGCGCAGCGCCAGTTCAGCCGCCGCCAGCGCGGTCAGCGGCGTCAGCTCGGCCGGCTTGATGACCACCGTGCAGCCCGCGGCCAGCGCGGGCGCCACCTTGCGCGTAATCATGGCCAGCGGAAAATTCCACGGCGTGATGGCCGCGCACACCCCGATCGGCTGGCGAATCACGGCCAGGCGGCGGTTGCCGTCGAACTGCGGCAGCGTCTCGCCGTTGATGCGCTTGGCCTCCTCGGCAAACCACTCGACGAAGCTGGCGCCATAGGCCACCTCGCCCCTGGCCTCGGCATAGGGCTTGCCCTGCTCGGCGGTCATCAGGCGGCCCAGGTCGTCCTGGTGCTGCATCAGCAGATTGAACCACTTCAGCAAAATGGCGTGGCGCTGCTTGCCGGTCAACTCGCGCCAGGCCGGCCAGGCGGTATTGGCGGCGTCGATGGCGGCTTTGGTCTCGCGCGCGCCCAAATCGGCCACGTCGGCCAGCTTGCGCCCGGTCGCCGGGTCGAGTACGTCAAACCGCTGCTTGCCCTTGACCCATTTGCCGGCAATCAGGCCGTCGGTTTTGAGCAGGCTGGGGTCTTTGAGCAAGGCCAGCGGCGTGGCTTTGGCATCCATGAAGCATCTCCTGAGGTAATCGTCAAAATTGTAGGCACGGATTCCATTTCTTGCCCGGCAGGTGCCCCCCATCCACGCCGGAATCGCAGCCAACGCAGAGGCTTACCGGCACCTCGCGTGCCACCCATTCGGGCCATGGGAGACTGGTACGATCGCAAGTTGGCGGGCAGCAAGCCAGCATCCAGCCGTCCTGGATGGGATAGCCCCGCGACCCTGGCTGTTTGCGAGGCTTTCCGTTGGGCTGCTTGCGCTGACAAGGATACAAGAGCATGTTCACCGGCATCATCACCGCGGTCGGGCGCATCGCCGAGGCGCGCGACTTGGGCACCAGCGGCGCGCACGGCAAGCAGCTCGCGCTGCAAGTCGCGCCTGGCTACCTGGCCGACGTCGGACTGGGCGACAGCATCGCCGTCAACGGCGCCTGCATGACCGTGACGGCCTTGGACGCGGCGGCAGGGCGCTTTTGCATCGACATTTCGGGCGAATCGCTGGCACGCACGGCGGGGCTGGATCGCGCCGGCCCGGTCAATCTGGAAAAGGCGCTGCGCGCGCACGACCGGCTGGGCGGGCATCTGGTGTCCGGCCATGTGGACGGCGTCGGTACGGTGACGCACTTCGCGCCCGTGGGCGAAAGCTGGGCACTGCGCGTGCTGGCGCCTGCCGAACTGGGCAAATACCTGGCCTACAAGGGCTCGATCACAGTCAATGGCGTCAGCCTGACGGTGAACCGCGTCGCCGACTCGGCCCAAGGCTGCGAGGTCAGCATCAACCTGATCCCGCACACGGTGCAAAACACCGCGCTGCACACGCTGGCGGCGGGCGCGCGCGTGAATCTGGAAATCGACCTGATCGCCCGCTATGTCGAGCGCATGTTGCCAGCGCCGGGGTAGAAAACAGCCGTGTCACCGGGGGGCATTTCGATTGGGTTTACAGACAATCGAAAAGCAGAATACCCGCGTGGCCGCCACTTTCTCCAGGCTGGCATCGAGCGTTGCCAACGCATGGCCCGTGCGCAAGGCAAGTTCCAGTAAACGGCATCGTATGGCGTGCCTAACCGTTCCGTCATACCTACTCAAACCTGCCTAAACAGATTCAAAGCTGACTTCCTGCTTCACTGAGGCCGGTTTCACCGCCGTCTTGCG
>WRJY01000017.1 GCA_009778355.1 Desulfovibrionaceae bacterium
ACTGGCCGCTCCTGACGACGCCCTTGAGCGCCTCGGCGGCCGATGGATAAATCTTGTTCACGGCAATGTCTCTCCTGTCAGCAAAAAAGAGCCGGCGCGAACCGGCGGCAACCTGTAACGATACTACGTATCCGCCACAGTTTCCGTAATGGACTTCCCTGACCGGCTACCGTCAGGTCTTTCAGTTGGCGCCGGTGGGGTTGATTCTGTCGCGCCAACAGCACATCGCGGGCTGCAACCAGCGCGCGTGCGAAATCCTTCGGCGCCCGCGCCTACTCCACCGTCACCGACTTGGCCAGGTTGCGCGGCTTGTCCACGTCGGTGCCGCGGGCCACGGCGGTGTGGTAGGCCAGCAGTTGCAGCGGCACGGCATGCAGGATGGGCGACAGCGGGCCGTAGTGCTCGGGCATGCGGATGACGTGCAGGCCCTCGCCGCTTTCGATGCGGGTGTCGGCGTCGGCCAGGGCATACAGCACGCCGCCGCGGGCGCGCACCTCCTGCATGTTGCTCTTGAGCTTTTCCAGCAGCGCGTCATTGGGCGCCACGGTGACCACCGGCATGGCGCCGGTCACCAGCGCCAGCGGGCCGTGCTTGAGTTCGCCCGCCGCGTAAGCCTCGGCGTGGATGTAGCTGATCTCCTTGAGCTTGAGCGCGCCCTCCTGCGCCACCGGGTAGTGCGGTCCGCGCCCCAGGAACAGGGCGTTTTCCCTGCCGGCGAACTGCTCGGCCCAGGTGATGATCTGCGGCTCCAGCGCCAGCACGGCTTGCAGGGCGACGGGCAGGTGGCGCATGGCCTTCAGGTGCGCGGCTTCCTGCGCGGCGGTCAGCCGGCCGCGCGTTTTGGCCAGCGCCAGCGTCAGCAAGAACAGGCCCGCCAGTTGGGTGGTAAAGGCCTTGGTGCTGGCCACGCCGATCTCGACACCGGCGCGCGTGAAATAGGCCAGCTTGCATTCGCGCGCCATGGCGCTGGTAGCAACGTTGCATACTGTCAGCGTGTGCGCCATGCCCAGCGCCTGGGCATGGCGCAGCGCGGCCAGCGTGTCGGCGGTTTCGCCCGACTGGCTGATGGTGACGACTAGGGTGCGCGGGTCGGGCACCGAATCGCGGTAGCGGTATTCGCTGGCGATTTCGACCTGCGTGGGCACCTTGGCGATGCTCTCCAGCCAGTACCTGGCCACGCAGCCGGCGTAGTAGCTGGTGCCGCAGGCCAGGATGAGTATCTGGCCGATGGCCTGGAAAGCGGCCTCGGCCCCCTCGCCCGCAGCCACCGGGCGCGCGGCCTCGAACAACGCGGGCACGACCGATGCCACCCCTTCCAGCGTGTCGGCGATGGCGCGCGGCTGCTCGAAAATTTCTTTCTGCATGTAGTGGCGGTACGGCCCCAATTCAGCCGCGCCGCTCATGGCCTGCACGGTGCGCACCGGGCGCGCCGCGCGCTGTAGCTGGCGGTCGGTGATCCGGGTCTGGCCGAGCCGCACATCCACCACGTCGCCCTCTTCCAAATAGACGATCTGGTCGGTCACGCCGGCCAGCGCCATGGCGTCGCTGGCCAGAAAATTCTCATTGCCGTCCAGGCCCACGCCCAGTACCAGCGGCGAGCCTTGACGCGCGCCCACCAGGCGCTGCGGCTCGCCCTGGTGCAGCACGGCGATGGAATAGCTGCCGTGCAGGCGCTGCACGGCAGCTTGCACGGCTTGCGCCAAGTCGCCGTCGTACAGGCTGTCGATCAGGTGGACGATGGTCTCGGTGTCGGTCTGGCTGGCAAAGCGGTAGCCGCGCGCTTGCAGTTCGGCGCGCAGTTCCTCGTGGTTTTCGATGATGCCGTTGTGCACCAGCGTCACGCGCGCGGGCTGCTCGGCGCTAACGTGCGGACCCATGCTGAAGTGCGGATGCGCGTTGGCCACCGCCGGCGCGCCGTGCGTGGCCCAGCGGGTGTGCGCAATGCCGGTGTGGCCCTGCAAGCCCTCGCGCTCGCACTGCGCCGCCAGATCGGCCACGCGGGCAATGCCGCGCACCCGCCGCAGCGCGCCGGTAGTATGCACCGCCACGCCGCAAGAGTCGTAGCCGCGGTATTCCAGCCGCTGCAAGCCTTGCACGAGAATAGGGACGATGTTGCGCGTGGAAACCGCGCCGACGATGCCGCACATGAGAGTCAATCCTGATACTGGTGTGCCGCCTCACAAGTGGCTGCACATGAAATCGTGGGGACGAAAAAAACTGCCGTTGGCTTCAACGCCATGCCGGCAGTATTTTGGGGTCTGGCGGAGGCGAAAGACACGCCCTTTGGACTTCACAAAATTTCGGTCACGGACGAGGATTGGCGAAGGGGTGATCGACATGAACGAAACCCAAGCGAAGTGTACCGCGCGGGACGGGCGCGGCAGGTGCCGCAGGGCAAACGCCTGCTCAGGCCATGAGCGGCTGCCGCAATCACACGCCCGGGTTGTTCAACAGGAGTCCTGTTGCCCTGACAGACGGGAAGTCCGCCTTCAATCGCCCAGGGAGGTTGACGAGCGTCAGGGTCGCCAGCATCCTGCTGGCCCGCTGGAAGTCCCGGTCGGCGCCAAAGCCTTGCAGCACTTCCGTGAGGGATGAGGTCGCCCACGGCCAGGGGATCCGTCCCCAGCAAGGCGTCAAGCCTTTCGGCCTGCGGGGTTGGCGCGCCCCGGAAGTAGTCGATCCATACGCTGGAATCGACCAGGCTCCTGCAATCAAAATTTCCCGCCGAACGAAATCCAGAATTTCGAGCTTCCGCTGTTTCCCAGGCCTGTGCCATATTCCCGCTCATGCACGTAACCACCGTCCTGCGCGAGCATTTTCTGGAATTCGGCAAAGTCCTCCGTGTCGAGGCCAA
>WRJY01000018.1 GCA_009778355.1 Desulfovibrionaceae bacterium
GTCAGTGGCGGGGATGCCGGCCTGTACGGCGGCTTGGGCAAAAGCGTCGAGCACATCCCAGCGCAGGCGCTGCTTTTCCACCCGCCACTCGCCGCCGTGGCCGTGCAGGCCGGCAAAATCGGGCGGCGGCTGTCTGACGCTGTCCAGCCGGTAGTGATCCTCGTGCGCCATGAAGTCCGGCAGACAGTGCTGCCAGCGCCATTGCTCGTCGCCCGTCAGCGCCGCCCACTGCTCGTAGTCGCGCGCCTGGCCGCGCATGTAGATCATGCCGTTGATGCTGCTGCAACCGCCCAGCACCTTGCCGCGCGGGTAGCGCAGCGTGCGGCCATTCAGGCCGGCGGCCGGTTCGGTCTGGTACAGCCAGTCGGTGCGCGGATTGCCGATGCAGTACAGGTAGCCCACGGGGATATGTACCCAGTGGTAGTTGTCCTGGCCGCCGGCTTCGATCAGCAGCACGCGCCGGGCCGGATCGCGCGACAGCCGGTTGGCCAGCAGGCAGCCGGCGGTGCCGGCGCCGACGACGATGTAGTCGAAAGTCAGATCGGTCATGCGGGTTTCCATTCAGCTACGGCGGGTTGACATAAACACAGAGCCTACGCGGTATGCCAAGAATACAGTTTCATTTGTGGCGGCAGTGCTGATTCGGCGCCCGGTTGTTTGGCTTTGGTTGAAGAACGGCGTTGCTCAATCTTCGAGCGCCGCGCGCAGCGCCGCATCGAACGCCTGCGCGGCCTCGAACTGCACCCAGTGGCCGGCGCCGTCGATCAGCCGCAGGCCGCGAAAGCCGGGCGCGGCGGCGAAGGCGTCCGGCAGGCGGTGGATGTACGGTCCGTACAGCGCGTCGCGCGCGCCGTAAATGGCGTGCACCGGGCAGCGCACGCGCGGCAGGATGCGCGCCAGCGCGTCGGGCGCGAAGCGGCGGCGCGGCAGGCGGTCGCGCTGCACGTTGGCGGTGTGAATTTCCAGCGCCAGGCCATCGATCAGCGCATGGTCGCGCAGCATGAGCACGCCCAGATTGTGGCGATGGATGGCCGCGCGCTCCTGCGGCGAGGTCAGGTGGCGCCAGCCCTTGAGCTGAAATTGGCGCTCAGGCACCACGCCCATCGCGGGCGCGCCCACCAGCACCAGCCGCCGCGCCAGGCCGGGGTGCGCGGCCAGCAGCGTGGCCGCCAGCACGCCGCCGAACGAAAAGCCCACCAGGTCCACCGGCCCGTCCGCAGCCGCGTGTGCCGGCAGCGCGCGCAGGCTGGCGGCCATCGGCTCCACCATCGCCTCGGCCCCAGAGCCGGTGGCGGGCGGATCGGAATCGCCGAAGCCCGGCAGATCCGCCGTCAGTACGCAGCGTCCAGCGTCCAGCAGCGGCACAATGTTTTTCACCCAGTGCGTCCACGAACCGCTGCCGCCGTGCAGCAGTGCCACCGGCGCGCCGCCCGGCGCGGCGGCGTCTTCGGGCTGCCAGGCATGCCAGATGATCCGGCGTCCGTCCTCCACCACCGTTGTCAGGCGCTGGCCGCGCGCCAGCCGCTCGCGCACGGCCAGCGGCAACATCGGGGGGATGTCTTGCATCATGTCTGCAGAGATGGGCTGGTTCATTGTTCTTGCAGCGAGGCCGACCAGCGCTGGTTCCAATCGCCTCGGCGCTGCTCATCCAGCGCGCGGCGGTCGCGCTTGGTGGGCCGGCCCTGGGCGATGGCGTGCGCCGGTTCGGGCGCCAGCCGGCGCGCGGCGGCGGCCTGCTCGCGCGCGGCGGCGCTGGCGGGCGTTTCCTCATACAGCAGCCGCGCCGCCGGCGCCGGGCCGCGCGTGGCGCTCAGGGCCTTGACCACCACCTCGCGCACGATCTGGCCCTGCCGCACCGTCACCGCATCGCCCGCCTTGACCTCGCGCGCCGGTTTCACGTTCTGGCCTGCCACCTGCACGCGGCCACGCTCGATTTCCTGCACGGCCAGTGCGCGCGTTTTGTACCAGCGCGCGGCCCATAGCCATTTGTCGATGCGTTGTTTGTCCAGCGGGGTGCTCATTGGCGGGGATTGTGAACCACCTTCCAGGTTCCGGCGCGGCGCAACAACGCCTAGGTAGTGTCGTCACGAGATTGACGCCTTGATCCAAATATGTGATGCTTGGAGCATGATTTCATCAACTGCTCGCACACAGTCGCTGCCAGCGCATCGCCGCCACGACATCGACGATCACACTTGGCAATTGCTTGAGCCGCATCTGTCAGGGCGTAAAGGCACCTGGGGCGGTATCGCCCATGACAACCGCTCCTTCATCAACGCCGTCTTCTCGATCCTGCGCACAAGCGCGCCTTGGCGCGATCTGCCGCCTGACTACGGCCATTGAGAACACCCACCGGCGCTTTTGCCGCTGGCGCGACAAGGGCTTGTGGGAAGCTTTGCTGGAAGCTCTGATCGATGACCCTGACCGTGAGTGGCTGATGATCGATGCCAGCCACATCAAGGTACACCCGCATGCGCACGAGCGCGAGGGGGCAATCAGGCCATAGGTCGTACAAAAGGGGGCTCAACTCAAAGATACATCTGGCCGTGGATGCGCAGGGTATGCCGCTCAGAGTTGTTGTTACAGAAGGCGCCTGCGCGGATTGCACGCAAGCTGGCGCCCTGACCGAAGGCATCGATGCCCAGTTCCTGTTGGCCGACAAGGGCTATGGCAGTGACGCGATCGTCGAGCAAGCGCAGAGGCAGGGTATGCAGGCGGTGATCGCGCCGCGCAAGAATCGTAAAAGCCCGAGAAGCCACGACAAGCATCAGTCTTTTCCAAATCAGGTATGAGCCTGGAGCGCCCCCAGATCGGCGATGCGAAGCGAGTCGATCTGTTGTAGAAGCCGCCAGTGTA
>WRJY01000019.1 GCA_009778355.1 Desulfovibrionaceae bacterium
CAGCTTCTGGCCGCCGGTTTTGCCGACCCGGTGATGGACATGGAGCTCCTCACCCTCACCTACAGCGCGCCCGCGCGGCTGCTGGCCGACTTGCGCGAGCTGGGCCGCAACCAGCACCCGGCCCGCCACGCGGGGCTGCGCACCCCGGCCTGGCGCGCGCGGCTGGAACGGGCGCTGGATGAGCGCCTGCGCCCGCCCGGCGGCGGCCCGCTGCGGCTGACTTTCGAGGTCATCTACGGCCATGCGCTGAAAGCCGCGCCGCGTGATGGCGCGGTGTCGCAAACCGCCGTTTCGCTGGCGGAAATGAAGCAAAAACTACGTCGAGCCCATCGCCATGAATCGCCGAAACACTCTTGAAACGATCGCATCCTGCATTTTGCTCACGGGCGCTGGCGGCCTGTTGTCAGCCTGCTCGCCGAATAGGCCGGCGTTTCACGGCGCCGACATCACCGGCGCCGACCGCGCCGCCGCCTTCCCCTTTCCGCTGACCGACTTCAACGGCCAGCCGCGCATGTTGGCCGACTTCAAGGGCAAGGTCATCGTCCTGTTTTTCGGCTACACCCAATGCCCCGACGTGTGCCCGACGACCATGAGCGAGATGCTGCAAGTCAAGGAGAAACTCGGCGCCGATGGCGACAGGCTGCAAGTGCTGTTCGTGAGCGTCGATCCCGAGCGCGACACGCCCGAAGTGCTGAAGGCGTACATGACCGGCTTCGACCCCAGCTTTCTGGGCCTGTACGCCGGCTCTCCCGACAAGCTGGCCGCGCTGGCGCGCGAGTTCAAGATTTATTACAAAAAGGTCGAAGGCAAAACTCCCGCCAGCTACACCATCGACCACACCGCCTCCAGCTACATCTACGACCCGCAAGGACGCCTGCGCCTGAACAGCCGCTACGGCACGCCGGCAGCCGCGGTGGCCGAGGACATCGAGCTGCTGCTCAAGGGCGCATGAGTTTGCGACCGGCCATTGACCGAACTGCTGAAATTGGCGCGCCCCATCGGAGCGCACTTGCATGCCGATCAGGCATGGCGGCAAGCTGGACAGAGCCTGTTCAGGCCATTTTCATGTTGCCCGTTGCCCCACAAAGGTACCGTATGATTACATTTTTTACATTTAAACGGGACTTGTGACATGGCTATTTTGCAGTGGGTACCCGAACTGAACACTGGCATACCGGAAATCGACGCCCAGCACCGGCGCATTGTCAGCTACATCAATCGGCTGTACGAATTGCGCGGCTCGGCGGACCGCGCATCGCTTGGTGACGTGATTGCCGAGATGGTGGACTACACCATGTCGCATTTCGCTTTCGAGGAAGGGGTGATGGAAAGCGCCGGCTACATGTTTGCCGGCCCGCACAAGCGCGTGCACGAACTGTTCACGCGCAAGGTGGCGGAGTATCAGAAACGTTTCAACGCTGGCGAGGACGTGACCGACGAGTTGCACGGCTTGCTTTCGCGCTGGCTGTTCAACCATATCCGCAGCGAAGACCACGGCTTCATCGATGCCGTCAAGACTTACCAGCGCATGGCCGGCAGGGGCAACGCGGCGGAAGCAGAAGTTCAGCCGCCGCCCAGAAAAAAAGGCTTTTGGGGCCGGCTGTTCGGCGGCGATTAGGGCATTCAGTCCGTTGGCGAAATGCTCGCCCACGCGGGTCGTGGCCACCGTGGCGTCGCGTTGTTCAATGCAATGGCGGTCAGCACGCGATGCCCGTCCAGAGGCTCGGCGATGCGTCCGGGCTTGAGCGGCGAATTGTGGTTGTGCAGCTTCATTGCTTTGAGCAGGCCAGCGATGGCTTACGGGCGCCGCTGGCGATTTCGAGAGGGAGCGGATTTGCCGGCAGGGTTTTGAATTGATAATCACGGGCTGCGAGGCGGTTCGAGCGAGCGGGTTGATCGATCAAGCCGGGCGGGCCGCCATCGAGGGCGGCCTGGTTGCCGCGGGCGGTTGTGCTGGGCACTGACCCCTGGCCGCCTCGGGCCGACCCAGCGAACGCCACTTTCCACACGCATCTCTCACACGCCGAACGCCATGAGCACCAACAGCCCCGAATTCAAGCCCTCCACCCTGGCCGACTGGCACAAGGCCGCGCAGAAGTCCGCGCCCGGCGGCGACGTGAGCGCGTTGAACTGGGTCACGCCCGACGGCATCACCGTCAAGCCTCTCTACACGGCGCAGGACATCGCTGGCCTGCCTTGCGCCGACACGTTGCCGGGCCTGGAGCCTTTCGTGCGCGGCCCGCAGGCCACCATGTACGCGGTGCGCCCATGGACGATTCGCCAGTACGCAGGTTTTTCGACCGCCGAGGAATCCAATGCCTTTTACCGCAAGGCGCTGGCCGCCGGCGGTCAGGGCGTGTCGGTGGCGTTCGATTTGCCCACGCACCGCGGCTACGACTCCGACCATCCGCGCGTGACGGGCGACGTGGGCAAGGCCGGCGTGGCCATCGACAGCGTGGAGGACATGAAGATTCTGTTCGACCAGATTCCGCTGGACAAGGTCAGCGTGTCCATGACCATGAACGGCGCCGTGCTGCCCATTCTGGCCGGCTACATCGTGGCGGCCGAAGAACAGGGCGTGAGTCAGGACAAGTTGGCCGGAACCATTCAGAACGACATCCTCAAGGAGTTCATGGTTCGCAACACCTACATCTACCCGCCTGAACCATCGATCAAGATCATCGGCGACATCATCGAGTACACGGCCCGGCACATGCCCAGGTTCAACTCGATTTCGATCAGTGGCTACCACATGCAGGAAGCCGGTGCCAATCAGGCGCTGGAACTGGCCTTCACGCTGGCCGATGGCAAGGAATACGTCAAGACCGCGCTGGCCAAGGGGCTGGACGTGGACGA
>WRJY01000020.1 GCA_009778355.1 Desulfovibrionaceae bacterium
CGCGGCGCTGGCGAGTGCGTAGCGTTCTCACCCAAGCGGTGAACGTGAACGAAGCCGCAAAAGTCAATATCCATGCGGTTCTCGTGAAGATTGCAAGCGGTCAACTGCCGTTTTTAGACTGACCGGGGGCCGCACCCCCTGATCCGCGCAGCAGGGGCAGCCCTTGGCGGCAAGCTGCTGGTTGACGGTGGCCAAAAATTGTGCGGCCAGCCGGTGCGCTTGCAGCAAGTGGCGAAAGCGCAGGATGTTGATGCGGCGGGGCCGCCGGGCCATGCCATCGAGGCCTGCGAAGTGGCGGTGCATGGGGGTGTCGAACAGGGCTTTTTGCATGGCCATGTCGCTCAGGCCGAACCACTGTTGCATGAAGTGGATGCGCAGCATGGCGGCCAGGGCAAAGGGCAGGCGGCCAGTCTTGGCCACGGGCGCATGAGGCTCGATGAGGGCCAGCAGTTGCTTCCAAGGCACGACTGGCTCCATTTCACCTGGGAGCAGCGGGTGCGCCGGCTGCTCAGGTCGATGGCAAGGCTGGGTTGCTTCATGCGGGCATTGTTCTTGACGGCTGCCGATCAGGATGGGGGGTATGGGGTTTTGAACACGATCCATAGGTGGTTTGGGATCATCGGGAGTTGACAGATTCTCAGCGCCGCAGTTCCACCGGCACGTACTTTTTGTTCACCTTGGCGCACAAGCGGCCATCGCACAGCGTCACATCGGCCTGGTTATACGCCTTGAGCAAATCGGCGGAAATCTGGTTGTCGCGTATTTCGTTGATGTAGTACTGTGATATCCAGATTGCCCCGCCCGTCGCCAGTGCCAAGATCGCCACCACAACGGCAGCCACCTTCCAGATCAGGAATTTGAGCAATGCCTCCACACGCTCCATTCGCCCGGCCAGACTGTCCGAAGCGGCCTGTACCCGGCTGGCGCTGTCGCTCAAATACTTCTCGTAGGTTGCCACGGGCCGGTTCAGGCCGTTATGAACCTGTTGGGCAGCCTCATCGGAAATGAGGTTGAGTTGTTTTTGCACCTCTTCGCGCACCATGCCGGGCGTCTTGGCCGCAAAGTTACTCACGTTTTGCGTGACGTCGTTGCAATTGCGCTGGAACTGCTCAACGATGAACGCAATTTTGCTGATCAAGTCCATGGAATCTTGCTCATTCATCTTGGTTTTTCCTTGAATCAAAGGCATCGCGCCTTGGCATGTCAACTTGTAAACAGGTATTCAACCCCAAAGCTGCATTACAGGGCCGGGCCTTGCCGCGTCTGGTTTTCCTGCTGCTGCAGTTGTAGCTGCTGCGCTTCAAAGCGATCCACGGCAGCGATGGTCTGCGCATGCAGTTCCTGCGCGGGCGGCAGGCTCGTCAGCATCTGCGTCATTTGCCTGAAGGCAGCTTGATCGCCGCCCGGCTGCGAAGCGGCAATCATGCGGTCGAGAAAACCGTTCAAGTTCTGCGTCGGCGAGGGTATATCCTGTGCCGAAGGGGGCCGGTAAGCCCCGGCAGGCGCGTTCTGGCCCTGATCGATGTTCCGAGCCGCCCCGCCGCTCATGCCCCGCGTCGCCCCTTCCGGTTGCACGGGCACGTATTCGTGGCTGTGCGGCGTTCCTGGTGGCGTATCGGTATTGTCGAAATAGCGCGGTGGCGCCGGCAATTGTTCGCCGCTGTCGACGTAAGGCTGGCGTTCATTGGGGCGGTTGGTAATCCTGATCCCGTCGCGCTCCATCAAATTTTCGCGCAAGTGCAGGTCATTCATATCGAGCACAACCGGTGGCCGCGTGCCATCCGGGCCAGGGTTGACGTGCCTGCGCTCGGCGTCAATGACATGGCCTATCAGCGCCGCGCCGAAGAAATTGGGATAATCGGAATCACCGTGAAAGCCGATGCCTGTTTTCTCTGGCGGCTTGTCGAAGTAGTAGCGCCCTTCCGCAGCGATGTTGTCCGGGGTTGGGGTCAGCGTGGCGTCGGGGTTGAACGCGATGCCGGGCAGTCGCTGGACTTGGTCGCGCGGCGAATTGGGGTCAATGAAATCGAAAACCCGGCGTGTACCATCAAGACGTTCCCGCCCAATTTTGAGCATGTCGTTTAATCCCGCATCGGGCTTCAATTGCTGCTCGCGGCTCAACAACGCATTCCACCCGGCGATTTGGGCCGACGCTTCGCTGACGCGGTGGGCAGCAAGTATTTGGCGCATGGGCACCGTGTAATCGTGCGGCAGGGGCGTGTCTCTGGCAATCCTCTCGATTTCGTTACCGAAAGTTTGATATGCACCCGTCAGTTGGGCTCTGTCCAAGGCGTGCTGGGTTTCGTGGCCGAGCACGAAGGTCAGGGCGCGCTCATTGAATCTGGTACTCAGGTTCGTCAGCGGCAAATTCATCGTGCGTGTGTTGCCGTCGTAGGTGCCGCCCGCCACAACTGCTGGCCCCAAGGGTGCGAAATGAGCCAACGACGGGTCTTCTCCCGCAACGGCGCTTCGTATTTGGCCAGCCAGTACCGGCGAACCGTTGAGCGTGTGTTGCAGGTTGTTGACCATGGCCTGCGTCACCGGCTGCTGCGTGACGCCCGCGTTTGTCGTCGTACCGTGGGCAAATTTCATGCTCATGTCCTGCACGCGCAAGGTGGCATTCAAATTAGCACCTTGGTTGAAGCTGTCGGCAGGCAAGGTGACGCTGCCGTTACCCTTGTCATAAGTTCCCAGCAGGTTCTGGGAACGCGGCGCGGCCAGATCGAAACGTCTCAAATGACCGTTCTGGGCGTCTTCATTGAGTTGGCCCAGCACCCGTTGGTCGCTGGCGATGGTTGCGCGCAATTGCGCTTCTTGCGCTGGCGTAAGGCCGTTGGGATGCTCTGCAGAGGTCAGTGAAGCCGTCAGGGCAGCTTCC
>WRJY01000021.1 GCA_009778355.1 Desulfovibrionaceae bacterium
GGGGCTGATTCTTGCCAAGGCGGCGCGCCAGCGCGGCCTGCGCGCGCCGGCATCGGCCACGGCGCTGGCGCGCGCGCTGGACGCGCTGATCTTCGGCCTCATCAACCGCTGGCTGCTGGAGCCCGGCTTCGATCTGGAGGCCGAAACCTGTCAGGCCATCGACGCCTACCTGCGCGGCATCGGGCTGCCGCCCTGATCGGCGATAATCCAACGCTTCATCCCGCGCGGCTGTAGCTCAGTGGATAGAGTATCGGCCTCCGAAGCCGAGGGTCGTGGGTTCGATCCCCGCCAGCCGCGCCATCAGATACCCATATGAATCAAAGCCCTGCGGGGCCTCGATCACTTTTCAGGGATAGGCCGGGGAATAAAACAGCCTCCAGGCGCTGCCTCTCCAGGCCGTTCTGCCCGCCATTGATCCCTTTACGCAGGCGCGCAGGAACACCTCCACGCCTGTCCGGTTTGCTTGGCGCAGAACGCTGGCGGTATGTTGGTCATGCCAAGAATGTGGCTTCATTCCTGGCGAATTTGACGCACGCCAGCACATGACACGGAAAAATTGCAACGAAAGTTGCGCGGCAACGCGCCGCCAGCCGGTTTACCCAAGCTTCAGCGCGTACTCGATGGTGATCGGCGCGTGGTCGGAAAACCGCTGCTCCTTGTAGATGGCTTGGCTGCGCGCCAGCGCGGCGATGGCGGGGGTGGCCAGGTGGTAGTCCAGCCGCCAGCCGACGTTGTTGGCCCAAGCCTGGCCGCGGTTGCTCCACCAGGTGTAGGCTTCGCCTGTGGCGTGGGGCTGCAGGCGGCGGTATACGTCCACCAGGCCCAATTCGTCGATGACGCGGCTGAGCCAGGCGCGTTCTTCGGGCAGAAAGCCGCTGTTCTTGCGGTTGCCCTTCCAGTTCTTGAGGTCGATCTCTTGGTGCGCGATGTTCACGTCGCCGCACAGCACGAAGTCGCGCCCGGCGGCCAGGCGTTGCAGCACGGGATAGAACCCGGCCAGAAAGCGGTACTTGGCCGCTTGCCGCTCGGGGCCGGAGGAGCCGCTGGGGAAGTAGCAACTGATGACCGAGAACCTGCGTCCGGGGGTGTCGAAGCGCGCCTCCAGGTAGCGGCCCTCGGCGTCGAACTCGGGCGAGCCGTAGCCGGCAATGACATCGCTGGGTTCGTGCCGGGTGTAGATGCCGACGCCCGAGTAGCCCTTCTTTTCGGCCAGGTGAAAATACCCAAACATGCCGGCCAGCCGGTCGAACTTGCCTGCCAGATCGGGCTGCTGGGCCTTGACTTCCTGTACGCAAATACAATCTGGGGCGTGCTGTTCCAGCCAGGCTTCGACGCCTTTGGCGGCGGCGGAGCGGATGCCGTTGAGGTTGAGGCTGGTCAGTTTGAACAACAAGGGAAAGACTCCAATGAACGCACCGCAAGCGGTGGAAGGGGATGCCGGCAAGGACGGGCTGGCGCGCGAATTCGTGCAGTTCGCCATCGACAGCGGGGTGCTGCGCTTTGGTCAGTTCAAGACCAAGGCGGGGCGGCTGTCGCCCTATTTCTTCAATGCCGGCCTGTTCGACGACGGCGCCAAGCTGGGCCGGCTGGCGCAATTTTATGCGCGGGCGCTGCTGGCTTCAGGCATCGAGTTCGACGTCATCTTCGGCCCCGCGTACAAGGGTATTGCCCTGGGCGCTGCGGTGGCGATGGAGCTTGCGCGCCTGGGGGTGAACAAGCCGTTCGCGTACAACCGTAAGGAGGCCAAGGATCACGGCGAAGGCGGCGCGCTGGTGGGCGCCCCGCTGAAAGGGCGGGTGCTGATCGTGGACGACGTGATTTCGGCTGGCACGGCGGTGCGCGAATCCATGGCCCTGATACGGGCCGCCGGCGCCACTCCACACGCCGTGGCCATTGCGCTGGACCGGCAGGAAAAGGCGGTCGAAAACGGCCAGGACGTGCCTTGGTCCGCCGTGCAGTACGTGCGCGGCACGCTGGGGTTACAGGTTTGCGCCATCGCCAAGCTGGCCCATTTATTGCATCACTTGCGTGTTACAGCCGATTTTTCAGAGTTTTACGACGCCGTGGCAGCCTACCGCGACCGTTATGGCGTCGAGTGATCTCATGCCGATTCTGCTGCCCCGTTCGCTGTTGTCGTGGTTGCCGTTGTGCGTGGCGGGCTGGGCGCTGTGCGCGGTCAGCGCGGGCGCGCTGGCCCAGGCCGGCGGCAATCAGACGTTTTCGGGTATCTACACCTGCATCGACGCCCAGGGCCGGCGGCTGACGTCGGACCGGCCCATCATGGAATGCATCGACCGCGAGCAGCGCGAACTGGGCCGATCCGGCACGGTGCGCCGCGTGATTCCGCCGGTACAGACCGGCGCCGAACGCGAGGCGCAGCAAGCGCGCGAACGCGAAGCCGCCCTGGAGCGCGAGCGCGCGCTCGATGCGCTCCGGCGCGATCAGGCCCTGCTCGCCCGCTACCCCGACAAGGCCGCTCACGAAGCTGGCCGCCAGCAGGCGCTGGCGCAGACCCAGATAACGCTCAACGCCGCCGAGCAGCGCATCGCCGAACTCACGGCCCAGCGCAAGACGCTGGACGACGAGTTGGAGTTCTACCGCAACGACCCGTCCAGAACGCCGGTCCGGCTGCGCCGATCCGTCGAGGACAACGAGCGGGAAATGCGCACGCAACGCTCGGCCATCGTCAACCAGCAGGAAGAGCGCAAACGCATCCACGCGCGCTTCGACGAGGAGGCCCGGCGTTTGCAGCCGCTGTGGCAAGCCGCTGCAGCCGGATCGCCGCCAGCCGCCGCCGACCACTGAAATCAGCCGCCTGGCGTTCCTAACCTGGCGCGCAGCAGTTCGCCGACCTGCGCCGGATTGGCCTTGCCCTTGCTGGCCTTCATCGCCTGGCCGACCAGCGCGTTGAACGCCTTGTCCTTGCCGGCCTTGAACTGGGCCACGTTGCCGGGGTTGGCGGCGATGACTTCATCGACG
>WRJY01000022.1 GCA_009778355.1 Desulfovibrionaceae bacterium
AGATCACCAGCAGCTTGACCGGCGCGTCGCTGGTGACGGTGAAAGTGTGCATCTGATCGGCGGGGAAGAAGCACATGTCGCCCGCCGCCTCAGGTTGCATGATGGCGAGCGCAACCATTCAAGTCCAATTGAAGATTTGGACTGAGCAATAGTAATTACGAATGATTGAAGGCGGTGTCAAATCTGCACGAGCATGATGAGCTTCATGCCCTCACGGTGCGCGGGTTTGAACGTGATCTGGTTGTACGCCAGCGCCCCAACTGATCGTGCCCGGCAACTTCAGGGCGATGATCGCCAACTCGCCGCCGCGCCTGTCCTGGCGCACGCCCTCAAGCAAGCCTGCCTGATGGCTGCACCATGCGCCCTACGCTCCACAGCGCAGGGTGCATTTTTACTTTGCTCGGAAGGGGATAGTCCTATTTTGGGTTGACACAGCAAGGGAAATGGTCATGGCTGCACGCGAAACAGCGCGTAAGGTGCGTTCGCTGGTATCGCCGTCACGCGAGCGAGCGAGGGGTTTCCGGTCAACCGGGCGGTTTCGCGAGCGGGCAGCAGAACGAACTGCCCGCCCAAGCGGCGAAAGTCGAAACGGGCGGGGTCGAACCGCACCAGTACCTCGTCCAGACGGGGCGATTCAATGGCGAAGCCCTGCGCGCCCAAATCGTTGTCCGGCGATGCCAGTTCCAGTAGTAGGCGTTGGTAGCGGTTATAGGTTGGGCGTTGCGCGCCAGTGGGGTCGAGGCTTTGCCACAGCGATGGCTCCGGCGCGTAAAACACGCTGTTGACGACGGGTACCCCAACGGCGGGCAGGCTCATGGCCCAATCGCGGGCATCGATCACGGCCACGCCCGCCCACGCAGCGCCGGGTTTGGGCGCGTCGGCGATGCCCGCCGCTTGCAGATCGGGGGCGAGCGCCAAGTACGCGGGCGCTTGCCCGAGCGGGCTGAAGGGCAGCGCAGGCGCAAGCGTCCATAGCGCGAACAGGGCCAGAAACGCGGCCCGGCGTTGCGTCAGCAGCCACCACGTCAGCGCCATCAAGGCCGCCAGCCCGATCAGCAGCAGTGATGGCGTAACGGCATCGGCCAGCGGCGCGGGCAGGGCGCGCCATTGCCTTGCGGCGTGCAACGCGGTGAGCAAGGCGGCCAAGGCCGGAAGCAGCAGGCGTGTCGGCTTTTTGGCAACCAGCGGAGAGCTTGCCGCGCCAGCGAGCGCGGCGCTTGGCGCGATCAGCCAGCCGATCAGTCCCGCCTGCGCCAGACCCAACGCCAAGTCGAGGCGATAGGCCGTGACCCGGTTCCAGAGCGTAATGTGCGCCAGCCACTGTGGGAACCCCAGGAACATGAATGCGATGGCAAACACCGAGAACAGCATCAGCGCGGCGGAAACGGCATCCGCGCGCCGCCGCTGCCACCACGCCAGCAGCACGGCCAGACCAACGGGAATCGGCAACAGTACGAACGAACCCGCATCGCTCGCGGCGGTGTAGGGCGATTGGGCATCAATCAGCGCCGGCGTGAGCCAGCCGCGCAGCCAGAACCAAGGTTCGGCGCTGCCACCGGCTTCGACGCTGCGCTGGCCAGGGTAGACCGTGTCGCGCATCACCGTCACGGCCTCGCGCGCGTCCTGCCACCATGCGCCCAGCAGCGTGAACACGATCACCAGCGCCACGGCCAATGCCAGCCATTGCGGCGCGCGCCAGCGCCATTGCGCGCGGTCGCGCCACAGCCAGCCAACCAGCAACAGGGCCAGCAGCGTCGCCACTGAAATTTGCCAAGGCGGGTACAGAAACAGCGCAAACCCCGCCGCTGCCCAACCCGCGACCAATCCGGCCAGCGCCGCTGCATGCCAGCTTGCAGCGCGCAGCGCTGCGTTGCAGGCCAGCAGGCCCACGCAGCCGAACACCGTCAGGTAAGCAGGCCAGAATGAATACACCGCCGCATACGGCGTCAGCGCCACACAGGCCGCCAGCGTGGCCGCTGCGCGCCAATCCAGATGAAACAACCGCCGCCACAGCAGCGCCGCCGCACCCCACGCTCCCACAATCGGCAGCCACCACAGCCAAGCCAGCGCGCGGCGCAAATCCAGCAGGAAAAAGCCCCACGTGGCCGGGCGCGCCAGCGCCGACAGGTGTTGCACAGCCACCCCGGTCATGCCAGGGATGAGCATGTTTTGCCCATCCGCGCCCAACAGGCTGTTGTGCACCGGCAGCGCGGCGGCGCGCTGCGCCAGCGCCAGCGGCGTGAACACTTCCCATTCATCGCTGCGAATGGGGCGCGGCACGCCCAGCCACGGGCGCATGTCCTGCGCCACTACGGGCGAGGCGCGCCACAGCAGCGCCTGTGATGAGCCGGTTGCGCCGCTGGTGACCAACAACACAAACGACAGCGCCAGCGCCGCGCCGAACCAGCGCCCGGTGCGATCCGGGGCGTTGCGCCGCCGCGCCCACAGTGGGCCGAATATCAGCGCCAGTACCGGCAGAGCCAGCGCAATCAGCATTGCCACGCGCGCCCGGAGCGAGGGACGATTCAGCGGCGGCACGTCCACGCGTTGTGCCGCCGGGGCTGCATCGAGCGCGAATTCAATGTCATCGCTTTGCTGTATCCGCACCGTCAGCGGCTGCGGCCCCGCAGGCAGATCATCGGGCAGCCGCACCTGCACGGCAAACCCGGTGTTTGGCGTGGTGGCGCGCCCTGCGGCGGCAACGTCCGGGCGGTAGGTATTTAGCATCCGGCCTTTGTAGATCGGCTCGCCAGCCACTTCAATGATGGCGTTGACGAAGAACACTCCCGGCGGCGCCGAAGCCGCCCAACCTTGCACATCGAGCGTGCGGGTGTGCGCATCGACATGGGCCGAGTCCACAATCCCTTCGCCAGTCGCCGCGCCTTGCGCCCAAGCGCAGCAGGCTAGTGTCATGTCACTCATGAAATGACGGATAAAGCCGCTTGAGCTTAATACGAGCTTTATCGACAGAGAACTGCCAATCGATGCCG
>WRJY01000023.1 GCA_009778355.1 Desulfovibrionaceae bacterium
GATGTTTGCGCGGCGCTGACCGACAGCGATTACCAGACTGCCCGCAATTACTGGAAATGGCTGAAAAGCAAGCTGACTGCCGAGGGCAGCGAACTGGTTAGCCGCACTAACCAGTTGAAAATGACCGCGCCGGACAGCAAGATGCGGCTCACCGATGTGGCCGACACGGAACAGATTTTTCGCCTCATCCAGTCCGTCCCCAGCAAAAAAGCCGAACCCTTCAAGCTGTGGCTGGCGAAAGTCGGCAGGGAGCGCATCGATGAGGCCGTTGACCCGGAACTGTCCATCGACCGCGCCATACAAAATTACCGCCGCCTGGGCTACAGCGAGAACTGGATCAATCAGCGCATCAAGTCCATCGAAATTCGCAAGGCGCTCACGGACGAATGGGACAAAAGCGGCGTCGAGGAGGGCGACGGATATGCAGTGCTCACCGACTTGATGGGCCGAACCTGGAGCGGCATGACGACCCGCGAATACAAACGGTTCAAGGGTTTGAAAAAGGAAAACCTGCGCGACAACATGACGAACATGGAGCTGATCCTGAACATGTTCGCCGAAGCCGCCACAACCGAAATTTCAATGGTCGAGCAGCCTGCCGGGTTCAGTGAAAGCGCGAAAGTGGCCAGACGCGGCGCCAACACCGCCAAAGTCGCCCGCAGGCAATTGGAGCAGGAAACCGGCAAGTCCGCCGTGAGCAGACTGAACGCGAAAGACATGGGAAACAGGCGTCCGCGCATTGCTGCTGCTGACGATGAAAAAGGCAAGGCGGGGCCTCAAACATGAGCAATGACACCAACCGCCAGCCGCTGCGCCAAGCGGCGCTGTCGCTGTTTGCCGCTTTGGGCTACCAGTCCGGCCGCGCCGTGGAAAGCAGGCCGGTCAGCGACTTCCGTGAGCAATTCGACAAAGAAGGCAGGCCCTGGTGCCATGTCACACCAATACTGGCGCACAATGGAACCGATGGATTCGCGTTCAGGGCAAGGCGCAAACCGCAGCGATACTTGGTGGTATCGCGAGGATTTGCAACGCCGCCCTGGGCGCGAAGACACGGTTTCATGCGTCAATATTGGTGTGACGCGGCACTAGAACACCTGGCTGATCGCCGAGATTGACGAGATGGCGCCTTCTTCCCTTCCGCCGGCGCTGCAACGCCTGCAAGCTGCGCCGATGAGGCGGCGAAATGAGCCCGGTCAGGCCGTGTAAAACGTATGTCTCGACTCATTTCCAACCCGCTGCTGGCCGGCCTGCTGACGCTGCCCTGGCTCTGGCCGCACACTTTCGGCCCGGTGGCGGCGGTGGAACCGTATCTGGTTTCCGTGGCATTGGCGGCCATTGCGCTGGCGTTGTGGCCGGTGCGTGGCGCGCGGCGCGCCACGCGCATCGCCGCTTGGGCCTGGCTGGCGGCGGCGCTGGCGAGCAGCGTGATCGCGCTGCTTCAGTATTTCGACCTCGAAGCGCCGCTGTTCCCCTGGGTGGACATTGCCGCGCCGGGGCAGGCGTTCGGCAACCTGCGGCAGCCCAATCAACTGGCGACGCTGCTGGTGATCGGGGCGCTGGCGCTGCGCTGGCTGGCGCGGGCCGGGCGGCTGCCTGGGGGCCATGCGGCGTGGATGGGCGCGTTGCTGATGGCGGCGCTGGCGGCGACGGCTTCGCGCGTCGGGCTGGTGGAGTTGCTGGCGTGCGGCGCGCTGCTGCTGTGGTGGGCGCTGGCGGCCCGGCAGCCAAGGCAGGGGCGGCGCGTGGCGGCGGCGGTGGGCGTGGCGGTGGCGCTGTATGTGCTGGCGGCGCTGGCGCTGCCGCTGCTGGCGCAATCGACCGAGGGTATTGCCGGGCGCGACATCGCCGAGCGTTTGCGCACAGCCGAGAGCACCTGCGGCAGCCGCCTGATTCTGTGGCGCAACGTGCTACACCTGATCGCCCTCAAGCCCTGGACGGGCTGGGGCTGGGGCGAATTGGGCTATGCGCACTACATCACCCTCTACGACGGGCCGCGCTTTTGCCACATTCTCGACAACGCGCACAACCTGCCGTTGCATCTGGCGGTGGAATTGGGCGTACCGGTGGCGCTGCTGGCCTGCGCGCTGGCGGCCTGGCTGGCTTGGCGCGGCAGGCCGTGGGCCGAGCGGCAGCCCGCGCGCCAGTTGGCCTGGGGCGTGCTGCTGGCCATTGGCATCCACAGCCTGGTGGAATACCCGCTGTGGTACGGGCCGTTTCAGATTGCGGCGGCGCTGTGCATCTGGCTGCTGTGGGCCACGCGCGCGGGTCAGGCCAGCCAGCCGGATGACGAGGCCGCCGCCTGGGGCCAAGTCGCGGGCGCGCGGGCCGCGCCGTGGCGCTACGCGGTGGCGGCGGCCATGCTGTGCGCCGTGGTCTATGCCGGCTGGGACTACCACCGCATCAGCCAGCTTTATCTGCCGGCTGAGCAGCGCAGCGCCTTGTGGCGCGACGACCCGCTGGGCCACGCCAGGCAATCCTGGCTGTATGCCGGCGTGGTGCGCTTTGCCGAAGTCACCAGCTACCCCGCCACCCGCGACAACGCGGCCTGGCTGCTGCCAGAGGCACAGCAAACGCTGCACTATTCGTCCGAGCCTAGCGTCATCATCAGGGTGATTGAAAGCGCCAGCCTGCAAGGCCGCGATGATCTGGTGCTGGCGCACCTGGCCCGCTTTCGCGCCGCGTTCCCGCGCGAGTACCAGGCATGGATGGACGATAACGAGCGCCTGCTGAAAGAGGCGCAGGAACTGCTGCAATCCCAACCGGCCAGCGCGGCGCCGGACGGGCAGTGAAATGCCGATGGGTGTTGTCGCATCTTTCGCCGAGACAGTCGCAAAAGGCTTTCGTTTCCGGTCTTTCTCCCTCCCCTGCTGGGGGAGAGCTGGGGGTGAGCGCTGCGGCTCCAAAGGCGCCTGCGCGCCTTTGGACAGCGCGAGCGGGCACAGCCTCTGGCTGTTGTTGCTCCCTCCCCCGCTGGGGGAGGGCTGGGGAGGG
>WRJY01000024.1 GCA_009778355.1 Desulfovibrionaceae bacterium
GGCGCGGCGGCGGGCAGTTACCTGACGCTGCGCCGGCTGGCGCGCTGCCAGCCGTGGTGCGCGGGCGGGTGCGACCCGGTGCCGGCTGACAAACCCCGTTTATTCACCCGTCTGACCGGTGGCGCGCGCGCCGCCTCGGGCCAACCTGATCGTCCGTCATGAACGACATTCGCCGCACCATCCTCTGGGTGGTTTTTGCTTTCTCGCTGATCATGTTGTGGGACCACTGGCAGGTGTACAACGGTCGTCCGTCAACTTTCTTTCCCAACGCCTCAGCGCCGGCGGGCGCGGTCAGCGCGCCGGCTTCCAGCGTGCCGGCGGCGGCCACGCCTGCAGCCGTACCTGGCTCCAGCTCCGGCGCGGCGGCCGCCTTGCCGGACGCCAGTGACTCAGCCCTGGCGCAGGCCCAGGCGGCTCCGCGCGAGCGCATCGAGGTCAGCACCGACGTGCTCAAGCTGGTGTTCGATACCGAGGGCGGCTCCATCGTCAAGAGCGAATTTCTCAAGTACCCGGCGCAAGATCACCCCGATCAGCCCTTCGTGCTGCTGGACACCAGCCAGGCGCGGGTGTACCAGGCGCAGTCGGGCCTGATCGGCGGGCCGTTTCCCAACCACAAGACGCCGATGCGCTTCACCGGCGAGCACGCGCTGGCCGATGGCGCCAACGAACTGGTACTGCGCTTCGAGTCGCCCGAACAAGGCGGCGTGCGGCTGAACAAAATCTACACGCTCAAGCGCGGCTCCTACGTCATCGACGTCAGGCACGAGGTGGTCAACGCCAGCGGCCAAGCCGTCAGCCCGCGGCTTTACATGCAACTGGTACGCGACGGCAACAAGCCGGAAGGCCAATCGTCGTTTTATTCCACCTTCACCGGCCCGGCGTTCTACACCGATGCCAAGAAATTCCAGAAGGTCGAATTCGCCAGCATCGACAAAGTCAAGGCCGAATTCGCGCCGTCAGCGCCGGACGGCTGGGTGGCGATGGTGCAGCACTACTTTGCCAGCGCCTGGCTGCTGCCGGCGGGCCAGGCGCATGAGAACTTCGCGCGCAAGATCGACGCCAACCTGTATGCCGCCGGCGCGATCTCACCGACCGGCGCGGTGGCCCCCGGCGCCACGTACAGCGCCGAAGCGCGCCTGTTCATCGGCCCGCAAGAAGAAAAGATGCTGGAAAGCATCGCCCCCGGCCTGGAACTGGTCAAGGACTATGGGCTCTTCGCCATCCTGTCCAAACCGCTGTACTGGCTGCTCGACATACTGCACGGCGTGTTCGGCAACTGGGGCTGGGCCATCGTGGCGCTGGTGGTGCTGATCAAGGTCGTGTTCTATCCGCTCAACGCCAAGGCCTACGCCAGCATGGCCAAGATGAAGGCCATCAACCCCAAGATCACCGACATGCGCGAGCGCCTGAAGGACAGCCCGCAGCAGATGCAGATGGAGATGATGCGCATCTACCGCGAGGAAAAGGTCAACCCGCTGGGCGGCTGCCTGCCGATCGTGATTCAGATGCCGATCTTCCTGGCGCTGTTCTATATGTTGCAGTCGTCGGTCGAAATGCGCGGCGCGCCCTGGGCGCTGTGGATTCACGACCTGTCGGCCAAGGACCCGTATTTCATCCTGCCGGTGGTGATGACATTGACCACGCTGCTGCAAACCGCGCTCAACCCGCTGCCGCCCGACCCGCTGCAGGCCAAGATGATGTGGTTCATGCCGCTGGTGTTCAGCGTGATGTTCTTCTTCTTTCCGTCCGGCCTGGTGGTGTACTACATCACCAACAACATCCTGACCATTGCCCAGCAATGGATCATCAACACCCGCATGGGCGTGCCGCCGCAGTTCAACCTGCCGAAGTTTTGACCCCCCTATGGCGCTGACGCGCCTTCCCCCCGCTTCCTCCTGCGGGCGGGGGGACGCAGCCAGTGCCCGGCGCAGGTCCGGCCACGACTGCCCCGGCTTTGGCCTGCTCCGCGGCCTTCTGGCTCTTTCTGTTTTGTGCGCTGCTGACGGTAAGGGGGCTATTGGGTTACTGAGGGGCCGGTAAATAGCGCGCGATTGTGATCAGGCGGCATAGCGGACATGCTTTTCGTGAAACAGATTCTGAATCACGCGCGGTTGCTTTTGCCGACGATGCAGATGGCTGCGCACGGCGGCAATCATGTCCGCCTTGTTGGCGGGCCGGCTCTTGCCCAAGGCGTTGGTTTTGACATCCTGATTGAGCAGCTCATCGGGATTCAATTGCGAACAGTAGCCCGGCAGATGGATCAAGCGCAGCCTCTGCGCGTTGTGGGCAACAAACTTCTTTGCCGCCGCTGAGCGCTGCACTGGATGACCATCAACGATCAGGTAGAGCTTGCCCCTGGCCTGCTTGAGCAGGCGCTCTATGGATCGTGTTCAAAACCCTCCGACCGAGACTTGATGCTTTGGCGGAGGTCATTCAACCGGCCATTTCACCCTTTCTGCAACGCCAAAATGTCGTCCGCAGGCCCCGTTGGCGCCTTTTGGGTACTGTGCGGGCGCACTCATGCCTGCACCGCCTGCAACATGCGTGCGCACCATCCACAAGTTGCCCAGCGCAAACAAGGTGGTGATCTTCTCGAGCTTGGCATCCTTGAACTCGATGGCCTGATCGCGCTGCTCGATCTGGCGCGCCAACACCATGACGGCTTGGGCACTCAAGTGCTCAAGTCGATCATCGGCAAGCTCGCACAGTTGGGACATGTGTCGATCATGGAGCCCATCAGACCCAATGTCGATCGGGATTTGCGCCGGTTGCCAAGCGCCGCTTACAGACGGGTGATTTGCCGCATCTGGCTCAGGCGCTGCCAGGGCAGGCCCAGCACCAGGGCGTCGAATTGCTCGGCAGTCAGCGACAGCGCACTGGTACCGGCTTGAACCTAAAAACGGCAGTTGGATGCATCCGCCAGTGCCGTGATCGGCGTGTCAGGCAAGGCGCGAGAACGCAGCGGGCTACTGCCCGCAAGGACGAGCAACGCTGCATGGCGCGTCGAGCGCGGCGCTGGCGGG
>WRJY01000025.1 GCA_009778355.1 Desulfovibrionaceae bacterium
CTCCTCAAGCGCCGTAGGCGCCAATCACCGAGAGGCTGCACACGTTCTGCCAGGGAAAGCCGCCGAGGTTGTGAACCACGCCGATGCTCGGGTTGTCCTGGCGCTGCCGCTCGCCCGCCCGGCCCAGCATCTGTAGGTACATCTCGTAGGTCATGCGCAGACCGCTGGCCCCGATCGGGTGGCCAAAGCACTTCAGGCCGCCGTCGATCTGGCAGGGAATTTTCCCGTCGGCATCGTAGAAACCGTCGAGGATGTCGCTGGGCGCGCGGCCTTCCTCCGAAATGTAGAGGTCTTCCATCGTCACCAACTCGGTCACGGAAAAGCAGTCGTGCACTTCGAGCAGACTGATCTGCTCGCGCGGCTTGGTGATGCCGGCCTCCGCATAAGCGCGGCGGGCTGCGACGCGGGTGGTCTGGAAGTAGCTGCCGTCCCAGTCGTTGTAAGACGCCTCGCTGCCGCTGGAGACGGCCAGTTGCATCGCCTTGATGGACACGAGGTTCTTCTTGCCCAGCGCGCGCGCCATTTCCGGCGTGGTGACGATGGCGCAGGCCGCGCCGTCGGAGACGCCGCAGCAATCGTACAGGCCCAGCGGCTCGGCGATCATCGGCGCCTTGATGGCGTCGTCGATGCTGATCGGGTTGCGCAAATGGGCCTTGGGGTTGCGGGTGGCGTTGGCGTGGCTCTTGACCGAGACGTGCGCGATGGCGCGCTTGAAGTAATCAGCCTCCAGCCCGTGCTTGGCGCGGTAGGCGCTGGCAAGCTGCGCGAAGGAGCCGGGCGCGGTCAGGTTGGGCCACACGATTTCGTTGAGCGCGCCGCGCGGGCGCTGCGGCAGGCCGCCGTAGCCGGTGTCCTTGAGTTTTTCGACGCCGATGGCCAGCGCGATGTCCACCGCGCCGGAGGCCACCGCGTAGACCGCGCCGCGCAGCGCTTCCGAACCCGAGGCGCAGAAGTTTTCCACGCGCGAGACGGGGATGTTGGGCAAGCGCAGAGCCATGCTCAGGCCCACGCCGCCGTTGCCCAGGTGCAGCATTTCGATGCCGGTGCCGAGCCAGGCGGCCTGGATCTGCTTTTTCTCGATGCCCGCGTCGGTCAGGCACTCGGCCAGCGCCTCGGCGGCGAGGTTTTCGGCGCCGCAGTCCCAGCGCTCGCCAAAGCGCGTGCAGCCCATGCCGAGGATGACGACCTTGTCTTTGATTCCGGTGGCCATTTCAATTCTCCAAGGGGGTGGCGGCGGACGCCTTCCAGAAATAACGGGTGTAGCCGCGGACTGTGTCAACGGCCTTGATGCGGAAAGTCATGCGCAGCGGCATACCCACTTCAAGCTGGGCGGCATCGACGTCGGTGAGGTCCATCATCAGACGGCCACCGCCTTCGAACTCGACCATGCCGTAGCACGCCGGCGGGCTGAGCGAATAGGCGAGCCGGTCGGCGGTGTAGCTCATCAGGCGCGCCGGGCGGTCGGCAAACGGCACTTCTTCCTGCGTGCCCATCGCCCCGCAATCGGGGTTGATGCAGATGTCCATCTTCGGCCACTGGTAGGTGCCGCAGCTTTTGCAGACCGCGCCCATGAAGCCGTGCACCGCGTGCCGGTTGCGGTATTCCACACTCAGGGGCGTCAGCTTGTCGGCCTCGGCGCGCATGCCTTTTTCCAGCGGCAACAGGTCGTTGAAGGCCAGAAACTTCAGGTAGCTTTCCTCCTTGCGACCGGCGGCGAGCCAGCCGGCCACGCCGCGGCGGCGCGGCAGGCGCCCCAGCGCCTCGGTGGCGCGCAGCACCAGCACGTCCACGCCCTGACCGAAGGAGACCAGCACGATCACCTCGCCCGGCGCGGCCTGCCCAAGCGCGTTGGCGAGCATCAGCAGCGGATGCGCGGCGCCGGTGTTGCCGATCTGCGCGGAGAGCACGTCCTGCACGCGCGCGGCGTCGATGCCGACCATCTTGGCGAGCTTTTGCGGCAGGCCCTTGGCCGGCACCGCGATACACAGTCGGTCCACCTGCCCGGCGGCAATCCCGGCCTTGCCGAGCGCGGTCTTGATCGCGGCGGGAATCTGCTTGTGATAGCCCTCGTCACGGATCCAGCGCTCTTCCCAATAGGTGTTGGTGGCGTCCTGCGCGCTGCGATATTGATCGACCATGTCGATGGTCTGGCTGTACGTGGCCAGCGCCTCGGCGATCACGCCTTCGCTGCCCACCAGCATGGCCGCGGCTGCGTCGCCGTTGGTCAGCTCGTGCGTGCTGGCGACCTTGGCCTTGCGGCGGTCGCTGGCCACCACCAGGGCACGCCGCTGGCCGTCGCCGCGCAGCGCGTTGATCAGCGCGCTGGTGCCGCCGCGCTGCGAGGCGGTGACATCCATGGCGCCCAACTCGTCCGGCAGGTTGAGCGCCTGCGCGACGATGCTGGCGTTCAGCCGGCTGGCGTAGGGCAGCGAAGTGGAGGCCAGGCACAGGTCGTTCACCTGATCGGCGCGCAGGCCCAGCAGGCAGTCGCGCGCGGCCTCGACCGCCATGGTCACCGCGTCCTCGTCGAAGTTGCACATGGCGCGCTCGCCCGCGCGGTGCGCGGCCAAGCCCGGGTCGAACCAGCTATTGCTTTTGACGACCACTTCGCGCTGCAGGCGCAGGCGTGGCACGTAAGCCCCGTATGAAACGATTCCCAGCATGGGAAGCCTCCTTTAGTCAATCACGGCCAGGCCGTTGTTGAGAACGGTCACACCGCGCTCGAGGGCAGTGGCGCGGAACATCACTTCGCCGCGCGCGCCCCAGATCTCGGTGCGGATGGTCTCGCCCGGATAGACCGGCGAGGTAAAGCGCGCATCAAAACGCTTCAGGCGTTGCGGCTGGTAGTCGCACAGGCTCTTGAGCAGCGCATGGCAGACCACGCCATAGGTGCACAGGCCGTGCAGGATGGGCTTGTCGAAGCCGCCCGCAAGGGCCACGTCGGGATCGGCGTGCAGCGGATTCCAATCGCCCGAAAGTCGATACAGCAGCGCCTGCGAGGGCGAGGTCGGCAGGTCGCAGAAGCGGTC
>WRJY01000026.1 GCA_009778355.1 Desulfovibrionaceae bacterium
TTTGTTGCGCTCAACCATCTTGCCGCCGCCATCATCGCTTTCCGTAGGGTGCCGATGAATGTCAATATAATTTACGGATAAGTTCTAAGCTTCTCGTCGCTGACTTCGCTCGCATCCATCACTTCGGCCTTCCTCTTGCCCAGCAAAGGCTGGACTTTGACACATCACGTTGAATCGCATCCGGTTATTGCGGGCTGTTGCCGATGCCGCGGAATTGAAGCTACAATTGCAAAGTCCGCTAAGAACGGGGGGCAGTTGAGCGCCATCTTTGGCGCCGGCAGCAGGAAGATGAACACCTTGGTGTTTCAGCGTGAGTCTTGCTTTCATCTTCTGCCGGGACTGTCTTACCGGCGCGATAGCAAAGCGGTTATGCAACGGATTGCAAATCCGTCCAGTCCGGTTCGACTCCGGATCGCGCCTCCACCGAACACCGCACCAATCCTAGAGATGCCGCTACAGCAAACGTAGCGGCGTTTTCGTTTTCCAGCCTCGAACCGGTTTCGAGCGGGTTCGTTGCCACTTCGAATCGGTAGCTGCGTTACTACTCACCGGACACGTTCGATCTTCAAAATCCACCGCATCGGCGCAGCAAGCATCTGTGCTCTGACGCCGGTTGCCACTGTTGGCGAATGCGGCCAATTTGGCAGTCAGGTTGACAACGCCGGTTGGTGGCGGCTGTCTTCGCCGCGTGGGCCGCAAGCGCAAGCCAGGTTGGCTGTGGTCAGGGCTGTTTCATTACTTCAACGCCTTGTAGCGCATCCGGTGCGGCCTGGCGCCTTCTTCGCCCAGGCGCTTGACTTTGTCGGCTTCGTATTCCTGGAAGTTGCCGTCGAAGAACACCCATTGGCTATCGCCTTCGGCGGCCAGGATGTGGGTGCAGATGCGGTCGAGGAACCAGCGGTCGTGGCTGATGACCAGCACGCAGCCGGCGAATTCGAGCAGGGCGTCTTCCAGCGCGCGCAGGGTTTCCACGTCCAGGTCGTTGCTGGGTTCGTCGAGCAGCAGCACGTTGCCGCCTTGCATCAGCGTTTTGGCCAGGTGCAGGCGTCCGCGCTCGCCGCCCGACAACATGCCGACTTTCTTTTGCTGGTCCTGGCCGTTGAAGTTGAAGCGCCCGCAATAGGCGCGGCTGGGCATCTGGAATTTGCCGACGGTGATGATGTCCAGCCCGCCGGAGATGTCTTCCCACACGGTTTTGCCGTCCGCCAGGCTGTCGCGGCTCTGGTCCACGAAGGCAAGCTGCACGGTGTGGCCGATATGCACCTGGCCGCTGTCGGGCGTTTCCTTGCCCGCGATCAGTTTGAACAGCGTGGACTTGCCCGCGCCGTTGGGGCCGATGATGCCGACGATGGCACCCGCGGGCACCTTGAAGCTGAGGTTGTCGATCAGCAGCCGCTCGCCGAAGCTCTTGGAGACGTTGCTGAACTCGAACACGTCGTTGCCCAGGCGCTCGGCCACGGGAATGAAGATTTCCTGCGTTTCGTTGCGCTTTTGGTATTCGTAGTCGGACAGCTCCTCGAAGCGGGCCAGCCGCGCCTTGGATTTGGCCTGGCGGCCCTTGGGGTTCTGGCGCGCCCATTCGAGTTCTTTTTTCATCGCCTTGGCGCGCGCGTCCTCGCTTTTTTGTTCGGCCTTCAGCCGCGCCTGTTTCTGCTCCAGCCAACTGGAGTAGTTGCCCTTCCAGGGGATGCCCTGGCCGCGGTCGAGCTCCAGAATCCACTCGGCGGCGTTGTCGAGGAAATAGCGGTCGTGGGTAATGGCCACCACGGTGCCGGTAAACCGCTGCAAGAAGATTTCCAGCCACTGCACGCTTTCGGCGTCCAGGTGGTTGGTCGGCTCGTCGAGCAGCAGCATGTCGGGCTTGGACAGCAGCAGCTTGCACAGCGCGACGCGACGCTTCTCGCCGCCCGACAGGTTCTTGATTTGCGCCTCCCAGGGCGGCAAGCGCAGCGCGTCGGCGGCAATCTCCAACTGGTGTTCGCTGTCGGTGCCGGCGGCGGCAATCACGGCTTCCAGCCGGCCCTGCTCTTCCGACAGGGCGTCGAAGTCGGCGTCCGGCTCGGCGTAGGCGGCGTAGATTTCCTCCAGCCGCGCCCTGGCGGCGTTGACCTCGCCCATCGCCAGTTCCACCTCCTGGCGCACGGTGTGCTCGGGATCGAGCCGCGGCTCCTGCGGCAGGTAGCCGATGTCCAGGCCGGGCATGGGCGTGGCCTCGCCCTCGATCTCCTTGTCGATGCCGGCCATGATCTTGAGCAGCGTGGACTTGCCCGAACCGTTCAGGCCCAGCACGCCAATCTTGGCGCCGGGAAAGAAGCTGAGCGAAATATCCTTCAGGATCGCGCGCTTGGGCGGCACGATCTTGCCGACGCGGTTCATGGTGAAGACGTACTGGGCCATGGGGTTTGACTCTCTCGATAACTTTCGTGTTGATGATTTTTGCCGGTGCCTTCCAAGGCAAGCCGCTGAAAGCCGGTTGTGCTTCAAACGCGGTGGAAGGGCCGCCGTGGCGGCGCGGCGGCACGCGCGTTCAGGCACTCAGGCCCGGTGGATTATCCGCGCCTGCCAATCAGGTGATGTCGTCACAAGATTGATGATTTGATCCAGCATATGCAATGCTTGGAGCATGATTTCATCAACTGCTCGCACACAGCCACTGCACAGTTCCTGTTGGCCGACAAGGGCTATGACAGTGACGCGATCGTCGAGCAAGCGCAGAGGCAGGGTATGCAGGCGGTGATCGCGCCGCGCAAGAATCGTAAAGACCCGAGAAGCCATGACAAGCACCTGTACAAATACCGTCACTTGGTGGAGAACGCCTTTTTGCATCTCAAGCGTTGGAGAGGCATTGCCACGCGGTATGCCAAGAACGCTGCATCGTTTCTGGCGGCAGTGCAGGTTCGGTGTTTGGTTCTTTGGCTTGGCATTTCGTGACGACACTATCTGGCGCACCACAACCTACGGCGCGCCAGCCAGCCGGACCACCTGAATGCTGTAGCTTCGGTTGACGGCGGGGCAGGGGTGCAGCTCGCGCAAAAA
>WRJY01000027.1 GCA_009778355.1 Desulfovibrionaceae bacterium
CCGTCATGACCGACGTGGCCGCCAAAATGAACGACCGCGAGATCAAGGCGGTGGCCGACTACATCGCCGGCTTGCGCTGAAAGCGCCGGCCCCTATCCGGCGGTTTTCTCGTCAGGGACGGGGCTTTTCATGTCCGCCGAGCATTTCAGAACCTATCTGGCCGCGCTGGAACAGGCGCTCCGGGCGGGCAACGCCACCGAGCACACGCACCGCCCGGCGCTCAAAATCCTGCTGGAAGCCATCGACGCCGGCGCCGGGATACAGGCCACCAACGAACCCAGGCGGATTGCCTGCGGCGCTCCCGATTACATCGTCACCCGCGGCCTCCTGCCCCTGGGCTATGTGGAAGCCAAGGACGCGGGCGTCGATCTGGGCCGCGAACAGAACAACGAGCAACTGCGGCGTTACCGGGAATCGCTTTCCAACCTGATCCTGACCGATTACTTTGAATTCCGCTGGTTTCTCGATGGCCAATTGCGCCTGGCCGCCAGCCTGCCGCGCCCCGGACGGGATGGGCGCATTCGTTTCAGCGCGGACGACGCCTCGCAAGTCGAGCAGCTTCTGTCCCAGTTTCTTCATGCCGATTTGCCACTCAAGGCCACGCCCGGCGATCTGGCAACCCGCATGGCGGCTCTGGCGCGGCTGATTCGGGACTTGATCGGCAAAACCCTCCAATCCGAAGACGAGGCCGGCGAGTTGCATGCGCAATTGCAAGCCTTCCGCAAGGTGCTGCTGGAATCACTGACCGGCGATCAATTTGCCGACATGTACGCGCAAACGCTGGCCTACGGCCTGTTTGCCGCCCGCTGCAACGCGCCGGGCCAAGGCTTCACGCGCCAGAACGCAGCCAACAACCTGCCCAGAACCAATCCCTTCCTGCGCAAGCTCTTTCACTCCATTGCCGGGCCGGACCTGGACGAACGCATCGCCTGGGCGGTCGATCAACTGGCCGAACTGCTGGCCCGCGCCGACATGGCGGCGATTCTGGAAGACTTTGGCCGCCGCACCCGCTGGGAAGACCCGGTGGTGCATTTCTACGAAACCTTTCTGGCCGCCTACGACCCCCGGATGCGCGAGGCGCGGGGCGTCTATTACACGCCAGAGCCGGTGGTCGGCTACATCGTGCGCAGCATCGACGAACTGCTCAAACGCGATTTCGGATTGCCCGAAGGGCTGGCCCACGCGGGAAAAGTCACGCTCAAGCGCCCCAGGGCGCAGGGCAAGGGCGAAGAAAGTTTCGAGGCCCATCGCCTGCAAATTCTCGACCCGGCCACCGGAACGGGCACCTTCCTGTATGCCGTCATCGCCAAAATCCGCGAGCGTTTCACCGGCAACGCGGGCACCTGGCCCGGCTACGTCGCCGAGCATTTGCTGCCGCGCCTGTTCGGCTTCGAGTTGCTGATGGCGCCTTATGCCGTCGCGCACATGAAACTGGGGCTGGAACTGCAAGAAAGCGGCTACGACTTTGCCAGCCATGAGCGTCTGGGCGTATTCCTGACCAACTCGCTGGAAGAAGCCCACGAAATGACCGGCCTGCCGCTGTTCACGCAATGGCTGGCCGACGAAGCGCACGCCGCTTCCAGCATCAAGCGCGACAAGCCGGTGATGGTGGTTCTCGGTAATCCGCCGTATTCGGGGCATTCGGTCAATACGGGAGAATGGATTGCCGGCCTGCTGCGCGGCAAGGATGGCAACCGTAAAACCGGAAATTATTTTGAATGCGACGGCGCTCCCTTGGGCGAGCGCAACCCGAAATGGCTCAATGACGATTACGTCAAATTCATCCGCTTCGCGCAATGGCGTATCGAACAGACCGGCCACGGCATTCTGGGCTTCGTGACCAACCACGGGTATCTGGATAACCCAACTTTCCGCGGCATGCGCGAGAGCCTGCTTCGCAGTTTCGATGAGATTTACCTGCTCGACCTGCACGGCAACAGCAAGAAGAGGGAAAAAGCGCCAGACGGCGGCAAAGATGAAAACGTTTTCGACATTCAGCAAGGCGTGGCCATTGGCCTGTTCGTGCGCCGCAAAGGCATGGCGCATGACGAAAATCATCGCGCCCGTGTCTTTCAAGCCGATTTGTATGGCGCGCGCGCCGTTAAATACGCGGGTCTGGCGGAGAATGACGTAACCAGTACGCTTTGGAAAAAACTGACGCCGGCTGGACCAAATTATTATTTTGTCCCAGAGAATGGCGCGTTGCGTGAAGAATACCAACGCGGCTGGAAAATTACCGATGCGATGCCGGTGAATGTGCTGGGTTTCCAAACGCATCGGGATGAGTTTGCCATTGATTTCGATCAGAAGCGGCTGCGGGAACGCATTGCGGTCATGCGTGACTCCGCGTTGAAAGACAGCGAATACGCGGACAGGTATGACGTGAAAGACAATCGGGACTGGCGGTTGCGCGATGCGCGCGCCGCAGTCCGAACGGATCCGCGCTGGCAGGAAAAGCTGATTCAGGTTGCCTACCGTCCGTTCGATGATCGTTGGGGATATTTCAGTGAAGTGGCAATGGACTACCCCCGCCGTGAATTGCTCGAAAACGTCGCGGGCAGAGACAATTTATGTTTGAACATCACCCGTGTCACGGCGCAGCGGGAGTGGCGTCATGCGCTGGTTTCCAACAAGCCGGCCCCCGCGGTTTTCGTCGAAGTCAAGGAAGGCTCAACGTGCGTTCCCCTGTGGCTCTACCCAAAGGACGATCTCGCCGGCGACTCCGAAAAGCGATTCAACTTCTCGGCCCCATTCCTTGAGGCGCTCAAGGAGCGCATCAATGGCCGCTCCACCCGCCCGGAGGACGTGCTGGCCTACATCTACGCCGTGCTCTGGTCGCCAGGCTACCGCGCGCGCTATGCGGATTTTTTGAAGCGCGATTTCCCGCGCATTCCACTCACGGTCAATCTCCCGTTGTTTGACCGGCTGGTCAGGGCGGGCCATGAATTGATTGCGCTGCACACTTTGGATATCGCCTTGCCGCGCATCACGGGTTTTCCGGTGGCGGGAACCAATGAAGTGCTCAAGGTGCGGTTCACGCCGCCGCCGGCTGACGGC
>WRJY01000028.1 GCA_009778355.1 Desulfovibrionaceae bacterium
GCCGGAGCCGGGACTGCGGGAGACGGCGCGGCGCTCAGCTTTCGCTCCAGATCGGCAAAGCGCTGCATGGTGCGCTGCTCGAACACCGAGCGTTCCCTGTTGACGCGGCCCTGCTCCTCGCGTTCCGACTCGTACTGGGCGAGCTTGCGGCCAGCAGTGCCGACCCATTGATCGACCGGATTGACCTGAGCGCCCGGCGGCAGGACGCCGATGTTGGTGACGCTGGCCGGCTGATCGTGGCGGCCTGCCGATCTTGCCGAGGGAGAAGCCGGCTGTGAAGTCAGCGCCAAGATCACCCAGAGCAGGCCGACGCCGGCCACGAGAATCGCGCCCAGCAGGGCGTACTGCCGCTGGCGTGGCGTGAGTCTTTCGGCCATGCCACGCGCGAACTCGCCGGCGCGCTCGCGCAAGGGGGGGACTTGTCCGTTCATGGCTGGGCTTCCCTGCGGATCACGTAAACCGGCGTGCGCTCGCCCGGGAGCAGGTTGTGGTATTCGATGGCGATGCCGGCCACGCTCGCCGATTCGTCGTCGGCCCGGTCGAACTCCTGCTCGGCCAGCGTCATCGGCGCGTCGCTCACGTTCTGAAGCAAGTAGCGCTCGCCTATCAGGCCTCGTCCGCGGTAGGTGCGCTCCAGGGTGAAGCGGGCCTCGCGCCACAGTGCCACCGGCTGGCCGACCGCCTCGCTCTGGATATCGGCGGGCGCTTGCCCGGTGGCCATGGCCACCAGCAACGCCTTGAGCTGGCGCACGTGGCTGGCGGCGGCGCCGGACGCGCTCTGGGCCAATTGGGTCGATTGGGCCTGCGCGCGCCGCCGCAGGGCTTCCTTGTCACGGATGACGATGGTGTCGGACGGCGTGTCGGCGCGGCGCAGGACCAGGGTGTAGGTCGCGCTGGCCGACGACACGAAGAGGTTGACCGGCTTCTTGCTCTCGCCGACCGGACGCACGTAAATTTCTCCCTTGTCCCGGTCGCATTCGAGCACGATTTCCCCGGCGGGATTGACTGACCCAGCCTGTGGCGCGGCCCCGCCCGCGAGGCTGCCCGGCGTGGGCAGCGCGGGCGCTGCCGATGCCGGCGGCAAGGCGCAGCCGCTGCTGTAGATGTTCCCGAAAACATCGGTGATGGGGCTGCCCTCGATGCGGATGCGGGTCGGCTCCTGGATCGACAGGATGGCCTCGGCCGACGCGCCGTCGCTGGCGTCGATCACCTGCATGGACAGGGACTGGCCCGTTGCGCACATCAGCGCCAGCGCGCACGCCAGCCGCGCAGGCCCGGCGCGCCCTTGAGGGGGTGGTTCAATGGTCCGCATAAGGTATCTCCTGAAAAGTCTTCAAGTGCATGCGCGCCCCGGCGAAGCCGAACTCGGCCAGGTATGCCTTGGGCGCGTTGGCCGTTTCAAAGCCGTTGACCAAGGTGCGCAGGCGGCCCCGGATCACGATGCTCTGGCCGTCCTTGCCGGCGGCCAGCTGCTCCGCGGAAAACGCCGTCGCGCCATTGATGCGCTTGAGACGCTCGGCCTCGACTTCCTGCCGCGATTTCAGGGCGGCGTACTGGGCCGGCTCCACGTAGCCCAGCAGCACATCCTTCTTCCAGTCGATCGTGGCCGGAGTCACGTCCAGGATCAGCCAGGCGATGAAGGTTCCCATCTGCTCCAGGTAAGAGCCGCTGGCCTTCTCGTCGGTGACCCAGAAGGATTTGTTGAGGGTCGGCGGCACGATCACCGTGCGCTGCGAACCCATCACGTTCAGCAGCGCGGCCAGCGTCAGGATCTGGCCGATCGCCAGGGCGCCCACCGCCAGGCCCAGGCCGCGGTTGCGGCGCTGCAGTTCCTTGCGATCGACGTTGAGCTGCTTGAAGTCCATGGCCGTTCCTTTCGCCTCAACCGACCATGCGGCGGAGGTGCGAGGGCGGCGTGGCCCGCAGCGTCGTCAAGGGGGTGGCCGGCAAGCTCCACCACAGCCAGTGCGCGGCGAAGGCAGGGTGCTTGTCCGCCTTGAGCCTGGAGACCCAGCGCGACAGGCCGATGCCCACGAGCATGCAGATCGCAAAGGAGAGCTTCGTGCCGGACAGGTAGCCGACGAAGAAGGCAAACAATGCGGGGGCGGCCACGTCGACGTCCCAGAAGCCGATCTTCCAGTTGTCGTCGAGGCGGCGCGGAATGTAGGTGTCGGCGCGCATGCGGAACCTTTCGGATTCACGTGCGGCTCAGATGACCGCGCCCATGATCGCGCCGGCGATCACCAAGCCCACCGCCCCGAAAATCGCCAGCCCGACATAGAACAATACTGGGCCGAAATTGCGCAGCGCCGACAGGCTGATCAGCGCGACAACAAAACCCACGAAGCCAACCAGCGCCTTGATGCCAGGCCCGAGCGTGGAGATTTGCGTCAGCGCCGCCGTCAGCGGCCCGGTGACCCCCGAAAAGGTTTCCAGGTCAATGGCCAGGCTCGGCAACGCCGCGCACAGGCCCAGCAAGCCAAGGACAAGCAGGGTCAGGAAAGTGAGGAGACGGCGCGCGTTCATGCGGGACGGCGCAAGCGTGATGGTGCTCATGAAAAAGACCTCCGTTGGAGTGAGCGTCAGATAACTGGTCGCGGACGGGTCGCAGCGGGTGGATGCGCGGGTCGATGAGCGGGTGAATTAGCGGGCGAAGCGCCTCAGGCGGGTTCAGGGAGGCGCAAGCATGGTTTCCAGTGTGATTTCCACGCGGCGGTTGCGGGCGCGGCCAGTCGCCGTGTCGTTGGCGGCGGCAAAGCAGCAGCCGCCTTCGGCTTGTACCGTGATGGCCGCTTCGAGTTCGGGACGCAAACGCGCCAAAAAGCCGCGCACCGTCTCGGCGCGCGCCTTGGCCAGCGCGTCGTTGGCGGCGGCGGGGCCGACGCTGTCGGTGCGGCCGGCGATCGTGATGCGTCCCTTGCCGGGAAGCCGGGCCGCGACCTGTTCGAGAACGCGCCGGCCCTTGGCGTCGAGCCGGGCGCTGCCGAAGGCAAAGCCTACGCACCACGTCTGGCTTTCCACGGCGGTTGGCCAGCCAGCATCTCCGGACTGGCTCCCC
>WRJY01000029.1 GCA_009778355.1 Desulfovibrionaceae bacterium
GTACAGCGCGCCGCCCGCCACATCGCCCAGAACCGTCGATGGCGCCACCTGCCGCTCGCCAGGCGGACTGGCGAACCACAGCGCGCCGCTGAGCGCCGTGTAGTTGCTGTCGTGACCAGCGCGCTGCGCCCAAGGGCCATGCTGGCCCCATCCCGTCATGCGGCCATAGACCAGGTTGGGCTTGATCTGAAGGCAAACGTCAGGCCCAAGGCCCAGTCGTTCCATCACGCCGGGGCGCATGCCTTCGATCAGCAGGTCTGCGTTCTGGCACAGGCGCAGCACCGCTTGCACAGCCAGTGGATCCTTGAGGTTGAGCGCCACCGACTGCTTGCCCCGACTTGTGATAGCGTGTGGCCGATGGCCTTGCGCCAGGCGGTCAGGCGGCTCGACGGCAATCACCGTGGCGCCGAGATCGGCCAGCAGCATGCCGCAAAACGGCCCCGGCCCGATGCCGCTGATTTCAATGACTTGTACGCCCGATAACGGTCCCATGCGTGGCTCCTGTGGATGAGATGCGAATGCGCGGCGGTTGCCGCGCAGATGACGGGCCTGCGTGAAAACCCTGATTGACCAGCGCATTCAACTTACCGACCATATGGTAAGTATGAACGACATCAACACCTCGCCTCAATTGGGGAAAACCAGTCTTTTCGGCTGGAATGCCCAGCATCAACCCGTTCTGAAAGGCGTGCGTTGCAGCGCCTGCGGGGCGGTCGCGTTTCCGCCGCAGCACTACGGCTGCGAACGCTGCGGCGCAACCGGGCTGCTTGACATCGAGCTGGCGCCAAACGGCGTGGCGCTGGGCGCGGCCCAGGTCCACATTCACGCCCAGCCTTATCCCAAAGCGCCGTTCACGGTGGTCGAAGTGCGGTTGGATGAAGGTCCCGTGGTGCGCGCGCTGCTCGATACCACCGGCCAGACCGACTTGGCGGGACGCCGCGTGCGCGGCGTACTGCGCGAAGGCAGGCAGGCCGGCGTACTGGACTTTCAGTTTGAGGTGGCCGCATGAAAACGCTCAAGGACATGCGCCCCGTTTACGTCGTGGGCATTGGCTGGCACGCATACCAGGATCCGTCCGATATCTCGTTCGTCACCTTGGGCCTGACCGCCGCCCGCGCTGCCCTGAACGATGCTGGCGTACCGTTCGCCGGCGTTGACTGCGCCTACGTGGCCCGCGCCTTGCTGGGCATGGCCTGTGGCCGTCCCATTCTGCGGCACCTGGGCGCAACGGGGCTGCCGATCACGCATGTGGAAAACGCCTCCGCCTCTGGCTCCACGGCCTTTCGCAACGCCTGCATCGAGGTCGCCAGCGGCATCGCCGACACGGCGCTTGTGCTAGGCGTGGACAAGCGCGCGCCGGTTGCTCGCGCCGAGTCGCAAACCGGCATCGAGCAACTGGCGGGCGAGTACATCGCGCCCTTCACACATTTCGCGCTGCTGGCCGACAAGTACGTGCATCGCAGCGACGCCGACATGCGCGACATCGCGCTGGTGGCGGTCAAGAACCACAACAACGGCGCGCTCAACCCCAACGCGCAACGGCAAAAGAAACGCACGCTCGATGAGGTGCTTGGCGGGCGCCGTGTTTCAGGCGATTTGACCGTCTTGCAATGTACGCCGGTCGGCGAAGGCGCGGCGGCCGTGGTCGTCATGTCCGAGGACGCAATCAAGGCGCATGGCATCGATCAGGCCCGCGCCGTGCGCGTGCTGTCCTCGGCCGCGAAAAGCCAGGCCGTGTACGACGACGCCACTTCCTTCGACGAATTGCTGACGCAAGCCACCTGCCAGCAAGCGTTGAAAGAAGCCGGCGTGGCGCCCGCGTCGCTGGACGTGGTCGAGTTGCACGACGCCTTCACGATAGAAGAGGCTCTGTACGTGGAGGCTATGGGCTTGTGCAAGAGCGGCCAGGCCATTGCGGCGCTGAAGGCAGGCGAATTCCACATTGGAGGTCGCGTGGCCGTCAGCCCATCGGGCGGCTTGATCGCCATGGGGCACCCCATTGGCCCTACGGGCGTGGGTCAGATTGCCGAGATCACGTTGCAGTTGCGCGGCGAAGCCGGCCAGCGCCAGCAGCCGAAAGCGCGCGCGGGTCTGGCCCACATGGTGGGGGTGGGCGCTGTTTGCTATGCCCACGTATTGAGCATTTGAGTCACTTGGAGAAATACGCATGATGGATTACATGATCGAGTTCGACGAAGATACGCGCGCCATCGTCGATCTGACGCGCAAGCTGAGCGAAAAGCACCAAAAACCGCTGGAAGAGAAAAAACTGAAAGGCGGCGAAATCACGCCTGAAGACTTCAGGCCGGGCCTGCTGGCGGCCAAAGAAGCGGGCTTGTGGGGACTGACGCTGCCAACCCAATTCGGCGGCGCCAACCTCAGTCTGACACAGCATCTGGCTGTTATCGAGGAAAGCTATCGCTGTCTTGTGCCTCTGCGTTTTGGCGGCAACGTGCCACATTTCCTGTTGCGCGCCACGGGCGTACAGAAAGAACGCTACCTCGATCCTTGCCTGCAGGACAAGCTCAGGTACGCATTCGCGCAGACCGAACCATCGGGCGGCGCCGACCCCGGCAACGCGATTCAGACCAAGGCAGTCAAGCGCGGCGGCAAATGGGCGCTCAACGGCACCAAGGTTTTCATTTCGGCTGTGGCCGAGGCGCAAATCATCTTCGTCGTCGCGGTCACCGATGCCGAAAAGCGCCAGCACGGCGGCATTTCCATGTTCGCCGTCGAGAAGAGCAACCCTGGCTTGAAGATTTCGCGCGACATCCAGATCCTCGATGGCATGGTCATCAATGAACTGATCTTCGACGACTGCGAAGTGCCGCAAGACGCCATGATCGGCGGCGATGGGCAGGGTTTTCGCAACGCACAGATCATCCTCTCGAAAGCGCGCTTCAATGTCGGCGCGCGGGCGCTCGGCATCGCCATGCGCGCGCTGGAAATGATGACCGACTATGCCAAGCGGCGCGTGGCCTTCGGTTCGGCCTTGTCGCAAAAACAGGCCATTCAGGGCATGGTGGTCGATTCATGGATCGAGATCAACCAATGCCGCCTCATGATGTA
>WRJY01000030.1 GCA_009778355.1 Desulfovibrionaceae bacterium
CGATCCCGTTCAGGCCGGCCAGCCGCTGGTGCGGCTCGACCCCGCCGACACCAGCGTGGCGCTGGCGCAGGCCGAGGCCGCGCTGGGCCAGGCGGTGCGCCAGGTGCGCACGCTGTACGTCAACAACGCCTCGCTCGAAGCGCAGATCAGGCTGCGCGAGGCCGACCTGGTCAAGGCCCGCACCCTGCTGACCACCGCGCAGCACGACCTGCAGCGGCGTCAGGCGCTGGAAGGCGGCGGCGCGGTTTCGGGCGAAGAGCTGGCGCACGCGCGCGACCAGGTCGCGGCGGCGCAAAGCGCGCTCGACGCCGCCCAGGCCGCCGTGGCCGCCGCGCGCGAGCAACTGGCCAGCAACCAGGCGCTGACCGACGGCACCGTGGTCGAGCAGCACCCCAGCGTGCAAGCTGCCGCCGCCAAACTGCGCGAAGCCTGGCTGGCCGCGCACCGCACCGAACTGCCCGCGCCCGTGACCGGTTACGTCAGCAAGCGCAGCGTGCAATTGGGCCAGCGCGTGGCCCCCGGCGTGCCGCTGATGACGCTGGTGCCGCTGGAACAGCTTTGGGTCGATGCCAACTTCAAGGAAAATCAGTTGCGCAGCATCCGCGTCGGCCAGCCGGTCACGCTCACCGCCGACATGTACGGCGGCAAGGTCGAATACCGCGGCCAGGTGGCCGGCCTGGGCCTGTCCACCGGCGCTGCCTCCGCCCTGCTGCCGGCGCAAAACGCCACCGGCAACTGGATCAAGGTGGTGCAGCGCGTGCCGGTGCGCATCACCCTCAATGCCGCGCAGATCAAGGAGCATCCGCTGCGCGTCGGCCTGTCGATGCAGGTGCGCGTGGACGTGGCCGACCAGAGCGGCGCCAGCCTCGTCTCGGCGCTGCGTGCCGAACCGCTGGCGCAAACCAATGTGTTCGCCCAGGCCGACCAGGGCGCCGAAGACCTGATCGGCAAAATCATCGCCCGCAACATGGGCCGCGCGCGCGCCGCCGCCGCCAAATAACTATAAAAATGATAGCTGGCGCGGCTTGATTGAAAAGCTTTTGCGGCAACCTATAAATCATCTTCGATTCATGCGTACAGGTTACGCCGCTGCCCCCGCCCTGCCCTCCCCCAGCGGGGGAGGGAAAGAGGCTTTCAGACCTGAATCGAGCCGTCCCGCGCACGAAAGCACCACCCCATGAGCGCCGCCCCGGCCCCCATCACGCACCCGCCGCTCACCGGCAGCACGCGCGTGCTCGGCACCATCGCCCTGTCCAGCGCCACGTTCATGAACGTGCTGGACACCTCGATCGCCAACGTCTCGCTGCCCGCCATCGCGGGCGATCTGGGCGTCAGCCCGATCCAGGGCACCTGGGTCATCACCAGCTTCGCGGTGGCCAACGCCATCGCCGTGCCGCTGACCGGCTGGCTGACGCAGCGCATCGGCCAGGTGCGCCTGTTCATGGCCAGCGTGCTGCTGTTCGTGCTGGCCTCGTGGCTGTGCGGGCTGGCGCCCAACATGACGATGCTGATCGCCTTCCGCGCGCTGCAAGGCTTCGTCGCCGGGCCAATGATTCCGCTGTCGCAAACGCTGCTGCTGTCCAGCTACCCGCGCGCCAAGTCCGGCATGGCCATGGCCATGTGGTCCATGACCACGCTGGTGGCCCCCGTCACCGGGCCGCTGCTGGGCGGCTGGATCACCGACAACTTTCATTGGGCGTGGATTTTCTTCATCAACGTGCCGGTGGGCATCATCGCCGCCGGGGCGATCTGGAGCATCTACCACAAGCGCGAATCGGTCACGCACAAGCTGCCGATCGACGCCGTCGGCCTGACGCTGCTGGTCATCTGGGTCGGCTCGCTGCAACTCATGCTCGACAAGGGCAAGGAACTCGACTGGTTCGCCTCGCCGCAAATCGTCACCTTCGCCGTGCTGGCGGTGGTCGGTTTTGCCTTCTTCCTGGCGTGGGAACTGACCGAGGATCACCCGGTGGTCGATCTGTCGCTGTTCAAGGATCGCAATTTCTGGGCCGGGGCGCTCATCACGGCGGTGGCCTACAGCCTGTTCTTCGGCAACGTGGTGCTGCTGCCGCTGTGGCTACAGCAGTACATGGGCTACACCGCCACGCAGGCCGGCATGGTCATGGCGCCGGTGGGCCTGCTGGCCATCGTGGTCTCGCCCATGGTCGGGCTGACGGTGAACCGCGCCGACCCGCGGCTGTACGCCACCTTCTCCTTTACCGTGTTCGCCCTGGTGCTGTGGATGCGCTCGCACTTCAACACCCAGGCCGATCTGGGCACCATCATGATCCCCACCATCATCCAGGGCGTGGCGACGGCAACCTTCTTCATCCCGCTGGTGACCATCACGCTGTCGGGCATCGAGCCGTCGCGGCTGCCGGCGGCCTCGGGGCTGTCGAACTTCATGCGTATCACCGCCGGCGCCATGGGCACCTCGATCAGCACCACGCTGTGGGATCACCGCAGCGCGCTGCACCACGCGCAACTGGCCGAACACATCACCACCGGCAACCCCGTCGCCATGCAGGCGCTGGGCGGCCTGCAAGCCAGCGGCCTGACCGAGCAGCAGGCGCTGGGCATGGTCAACAACCTGGTCACGCAGCAGGCGTTCATGCTGTCCGTGTCGGAAGTCTTCCTGGGCTCCGCGCTGCTGTTCCTGTGCCTGATCGGCCTGGTATGGATCGCCAAGCGTCCCCACGGCCACGCACCAGCAGGCGCGGCGGACGCAGCGCACTGAGATCGTAAACAGGCTCTGAGCGCCGCGCCGGAGCGGAGTCGCGTCAGCACACGATAAGGACAGCCGGCCAGTGGCCACCGGCAACGGCCAGCACATTCGGGACGTGCGCAGGCTGCCCATCGACGACCCTTTACCCTTCGAATCCAGCGTCAACCAATGGCCCGGCGTGGTCACGGCGGGCGTGTTCGCGCACCCCAAAGCCACAGTCTGCCTGCTGGGCACGCTGGACGGGGTGAGCGCGTTGAGCCTAAAAACGGCAGTTGGGCGCTTATTTACACTCGTAACCTCTTATGAACACAGAGGTTTTTGACTTAGCTCGACCTCACCATTTGGGT
>WRJY01000031.1 GCA_009778355.1 Desulfovibrionaceae bacterium
CGGGGCCGCGGCCCCGGGCGGCGCGGCTGCCGCCCGTCCGATGCCCCGCCCGCCGCAGATGCCGGGCCAGCCGGCGCAGCAGCGCGGCGGCGCCCAGGCTGGCGCCACGCAAGGCAGCGGGCAATCCGACTTCAACGGGCTGGGCGAAAACAACCCGCTGTTCGGCGCCGTGCGGGTGCTGCCCATCGAGCGCCTGAACGCCGTGATGGTGGTCACCCCGCGCGCCGCCTATCTGGACGAAATCCGTTACTGGATCGAGCAGTTCGACCGCAACACCATCAGCAGCGGCGAACCGCAGTTGTTCGTCTACAAGGTGCAAAACGGCTCCTCCGACCATCTGGCCGAGTTGCTCAACGGCATCTACGGCGGCACCACGACCAGCGCGCCCGCCGCCACCGGCGTTGCGCCGGGCCTGAACACCGGCAGCGCAACCACCGGCGCCTTCGGCAACAACCGGTTCGGCGGCAACAACTCTGGCTTCGGCAACAACTCTGGCTTCGGCAACAGCTTTGGCAATACGTTCGGCGGCGGCTACGGCGGCGGTCTGGGCAGCAGCACGGTGAACAACCGCTTGGGTAACAACACGCTGGCGCAGCGCAACGCGCAGCAAGCCGGCGGCGACGTCACGACTGTGACGCTGGGCGAGCGCGTGCGCGTCATGGCCGACCGCATCAACAACACGCTGCTCATCTACGCCATGCCGGGCGAGTACGAGCGTATCGAGGCCACCCTCAAGCGCCTGGACGTGCCGCGCGCGCAGGTGCTGATCGAGGCCAGCATCATCGAGGTGACGCTGGGAGACGGCTTGCAGTACGGCCTGCAGTGGGCCTTCAACAACGGCTTTGGCGGCGGTCGCAGCGGCTTGGGGCAGCTTGTCAGCCCCGCCAGCGGCAGTTCGACAGTGACCGGATCGAGCTTTTCCTACACTCTGAGCAACAGCGTCGGCAATGTCACGGCCTTGCTGCAAGCCCTGGCCAGCAAGTCGCTCATCCGGGTCATTTCCAGTCCTTCGCTGATGGTGCTCGACAACCATACCGCCGCCATCCAGGTGGGCGATCAGGTGCCCGTCAATACCGGCGGCACCTCGACCAGCGGCCTCGTCGGCGACATCGTCAGCACCACCAGCTACCAGTACAAGGACACCGGCGTGATGCTCGACGTAACGCCGTCCATCAGCGCGGGCGATCTCATCACGCTGGACATCAATCAGATGGTGACCGACATCAACGACAGCAACTCCGCCACCGCGCAGGGCAACCCGACCTTCATGCAGCGCCAGATATCCTCCATGGTGGCGGTGCGCTCGGGCGAAACCATCGTGCTCGGCGGGTTGATCAAGGACAAGACCACCAACACCAAGTCGGGCTTGCCGCTGCTGTCGTCCATACCCATCCTTGGGGCGCTGTTCGGCACCCACGCCACCAGCACCGATCGAACCGAACTGCTGGTCGTGATTACCCCGCGCGTCGTCCGCTCCGACGAAGACGCGCGCGCCGTCAGCCGCGAATTGCGCGAGCGTATGCGCGGCATCACCTTCAGTTCCGGCGCATCCGCGCCCTGAACCTTGTTTGGGCAACCCACTCTACCCATCATCGACCGTCATTTCGTACCACGGCCCGCGAGAGCGGGCCGATGCGGCTGGGTTTCTGCAGCAGTGACGCACAGAGAAGCCGGTTGCCCTTGTTTCCACCTGATTGATTGACCTTTGAAGGAGCGAAAGCCATGTTCTCCCAATTGACTGAATTCACCGCGCCGCGCCGCGCCTTTGGCGCCGCATTGCTGGCCGCCGCCGCACTGGGGCTGGCCGGTTGTGCCGCGCTCATGCCCAAGACGCCAGAGCAAGTGGTGCGCGAGCGCGCCGAACAACGCTGGGCGGCCTTGATCGACGGCGATTTCGACAAGGCCTGGACCTACACCCAGCCCGGCTACCGCGCCGTGGTCAAGCAGCGCGACTACCACAAGCGGTTCGGCGGCGCCGGCCAATGGATGGGCGTTCAAATTCACGACGTCACCTGCGAGGCCGAGCGTTGCAAGGTGCGTATCCGCCTGACCACCAAGGTCATGATCCCGTCCTTCATGGGCAAGGAAGTCTCCGGCTACATGGACGAAAGCTGGGTGCGCGACGAAGGGCAGTGGTGGTATTACCAAAGCCTCTGATCACCTGAAGAATGCGTCCCAGCCGGTCTTGAGAATCAACGCCCCGACCACCGCGATGAACGCCCCGCGCACGAAGCCGGCGCCGTGCCTGAGCGCCAGCCGCGTGCCGATCAAACTGCCCGCCACGTTGGCCGCCGCCATCACCAGGCCGATGCGCCACCACACATGGCCCGTGGCCGCGAACAGCGCGATCGCCGCCAGATTGGTGGCCACGTTCAGCAGCTTGGCCGCCGCCGATGCGTTGAGAAAATCGTAGCCCAGCAGGCGCACGAACAAAAAAATGAAGAAGCTGCCCGTGCCGGGGCCGAAAAAACCGTCGTAGCAGCCCAGCCCCAGGCCGATGGCGCAGGCCAGCAGCGTCTCGCGCCCCAGCGCATGGCGCGGCGCGTGAACGCGGCCCAAATCCCTGCGCGCCAGCGTGTAGAGCAGCACGGCCAGCAAAATGAAGGGCAGCAACCGGCGCAGAAAGCCGGGGTCGGTCAGCGTCACCGCCCAAGCGCCCGCCAGCGAGCCTGCCAGCGCGGCCAGCGCCGCCGGCAGCAGCACCGGCCAGCGCATGCGCACCCGTCGCGCGTACTGCGCGGCGGCCATGCCGGTGCCCCAGACCGAGGCGCTCTTGTTGGTGCCGAACAGCGTGGCCGGCGCGGCTGCTGGGTAGGCGGCCAGCAGCGCCGGCACCAGAATCAACCCGCCGCCGCCCACAATGGCATCCACCAACCCCGCCATCAGCGAAGCCAGCGCGACGAAGGCCAGTTCCATGGCGGTCGATCATACGGTTTCGCCCAAACCGCATGAAACGAATGCCTTCATCGCGTTTTTGGATCAGTCATCCTAAAAACGGCAGTTGGATGCGCCCGCCAGTGCCGTGATCGGCGTGCCAGGCAAGGCGCGAGGACGCGGCAGGCTCGTGCCTGCAAGG
>WRJY01000032.1 GCA_009778355.1 Desulfovibrionaceae bacterium
CCCCCCGCCAGCGAAACACGCCGTCGTTGGCGGCGGGCCGGCTTGCGTCCGGCGCCAGGGTGGGCGGCTGCTCCGCTGGCGTTTCCTGCGCGCCCAGGCGTTGGCCGACACGTTCGGCAAACCTCAGGTCATGGCGGCCATGCGCCAAATCGGCGGAGCGCAGCACGTCGCCGGCCAGGTGATAGATGAGCCAGCTTTGCCGCGCATCGCCGGCTTCCATGCCGCGCAGGGCCGCTGCCCATTCAGCGTCGCGCAATTGCCCGTCCATCAGGGCTGAAATCGTTTCCTGGTCCATCCGTGGCGTATTCATGTCGATCACCGTATTCACCTGCCCGCCCTATCAACCCATGCCTTACCAGCGCTTGTCCGTCTGATAGCTCAACAAAGGCTTGACCTTTGCCGAAATAGCCTCGCGCGCCCGGAAAATGCGGGATCGCACGGTACCCACCGGACAGTTCATGACTTGCGCAATCTCTTCATAGCTGAGGCCCTCGATCTCGCGCAAAGTGACCGCCTGGCACAGATCATCGGGCAGCGCCTCCATCGCCGCGTGAACCGCAGCGGCGATTTCGCGGGCCGCCAGCTCGGTTTCGGGCGTGGATTCAGACGTTAGTTCATTTTCGCGGCGGGAAGTTTCATCGTCGCCATCGGACGGCGAAAGCGCCGCCTCGGTCACGATGGGGTCGCGCTTGAGTTCCATCAAATACTTTTTGGCGGTGTTGACCGCGATGCGGTAAAGCCACGTATAAAACTGCGCGTCGCCACGAAACTGGCGCAGCGCGCGCCAGGCGCGCACAAAGGTTTCCTGGGCAATGTCGGGCACCATGTCGGTGTCGCGCACCATGCGCCCGATCAGCCGCTCGATGCGGCGCTGGTACTTGATGACCAGCAGTTCATACGCCCGCTGATCGCCGGCGGCGGCGCGCTCGACCAGCAGTTGGTCGCTATCGGTCGGGGCAGCGGCGCGAAGCGGCTCGGACACGGGAAACGGCTTTCAGGCGCGCTCACCCGCCGGGGCCTCGGCCACGGCGGACAGCGATGAAGAATACAGCGCGCAGCGCAGCAGATGCCAGCGCGCCGGATCGTGCGCCGACTCGGCCCACAGCCAGACCCGGCGGCGGACATGGGGCGCTTCGAGACTCAGCAGCATGGTGTGCTGCAAATCCATGCGCGCATACAGCCGCGCCTGCTCGTCATACCCGCCGCCGCTGTCCGGCTCCAGGCTCCAGCGCCCGCCATCCCAAATCAACGCGCGCGCCCGCTGACTATTCCAGAACGCCAGGCACGCCAGCGCCGAAGCCGCGATGCACGCGCCAAACAGTACCGCCATGTAGCCTCGATAGGGCAGCGCCGGAACCGAAAAAAATGCCACGGCAACCGCCGCCGCGCCAGCCAGCCACAGCCCGGCCAGCGCCCATGCCAGCCGCGGCGTGCGTCCGACCGGGTAACTCACCGCGGGCGCATCGTTTGCGTGCATGGGAAAAACAGCAAGGACGCCAAAACAATCAGAGCGCCGAGGCCGTGTTGCCCACGGCCACCGGCTGCATTCAAACCCGCTTGAACACCAGCGAACCGTTGGTGCCGCCAAAGCCGTAGTTGTTCTTCAGCGCGACATCGATCTTCAAATCACGCGCGGCGTTGGCGCAGTAGTCCAGGTCGCACTCGGGATCCTGATTGAAGATATTGATGGTGGGCGGCACCTTCTGGTCGCGCACGGCCAGAATGGTGAACACGCTCTCCACCCCGCCGGCGGCGCCCAGCAGGTGGCCGGTCATCGACTTGGTGGAACTGATGACCGTGCGCCGGGCATGATCGCCCAGCGCGGCCTTGAGGGCATTGGACTCGTTCACGTCGCCCAGCGGCGTCGAGGTGCCGTGCGCGTTGACGTAATCGATCTGGTCGGCGTTCACCCCGGCATCGCGCAGCGCGGACACCATGGCGCGGCGCGGGCCGTCCATGTTGGGCGCGGTGACGTGGCCGGCGTCGGCGCTCATGCCGAAGCCCGCCACCTCGGCGTAGATAGTGGCGCCGCGCGCCTTGGCGCGCTCGTATTCTTCCAGCACCACGATGCCGGCGCCCTCGCCCAGCACGAAACCGTCGCGGTCTTTGTCCCAGGGGCGTGAGGCGGTCTTGGGGTCGTCGTTGCGGGCGGACAGCGCCTTCATGGACGCGAAGCCGCCGATGCCCAGCGGCGACACCGTGGATTCGGCGCCGCCGGCCACCATCACATCGGCGTCGCCGTACATGATGATGCGCGCCGCCTCGCCGATGCAGTGCAGGCCGGTGGTACAGGCGGTGACGAGCGCCAGGTTCGGCCCCTTGAAGCCGAACTTGATCGACACGTGACCGGCCACCATGTTGACCAGCGAGGCAGGCACGAAAAACGGTGAAATGCGCCGCGCCCCACGCGCCATCCAGTCGCCGTGGGTTTCCTCGATCCTCGGCAGACCGCCGATGCCCGAGCCGATGAGGCAGCCGATGCGCTCGGCCAGATCCTCGGCCAGCGCCTCGCCAACAGGCAGGCCGGCGTCGCGTACCGCCTCGGCGGCGGCCACGATGCCGTAGTGGATGAAGGTGTCCATGGTGCGCGCCTCTTTCGCCGACACATGCGGCGAAATGTCCAGCCCGCGCACTTCGCCGGCGATGCGGCAGGCGAACTGGCTGGCGTCGAAGCGCGTAATGGTGTCGATGCCCGAGCGGCCCGCCAGCGCGTTGGCCCAGCTTTCAGCCACCGTGTTGCCCACGGGACTGACGCAACCCAAACCTGTGACAACTACGCGGCGTCGAGTCATCGTGGGTTAGCCCTTCTTGCTGACGGCGTAGTCGATGGCGGCCTGTACCGTGGTGATCTTCTCGGCGTCCTCGTCCGGAATCTCGATGCCGAATTCGTCCTCCAGCGCCATCACCAGTTCGACCGTGTCCAGCGAGTCGGCGCCCAAGTCGGCCACGAAGGCTTTCTCGTTGGTGACCTGTGACTCTTCCACGCCGAGTTGCTCGGCGATGATTTTCTTGACACGTGCTTCGATATCGCTCATGGGTTCCCTCTGAGGGTAATGAAAAGTGTTGATTCTAGCCGCGTC
>WRJY01000033.1 GCA_009778355.1 Desulfovibrionaceae bacterium
CGGCTACCTGCCCACCGGCAACCAGAGCGACACCGCCTACGGCAGCCTGAGCCAAACGCTGGACGCGAACAGCCGCACCACCCGCGAAACCTGGACGCACAACCTGCTGGGCACAAGCTACAGCGCCAGCATCGACTATGCGTGGGATGCCAACAGCAACCGCGCCAAAGTCAGCGTCAGCGGCCAGACCATACAAGCCAGCTACGACGCGGCAAACCAGCTTGAAATCCTGACCGGGCCGGACGGAAGCGCGACCAGCTTTGAATACGACAGCGCGGGAAATCGCACCAAAGTCAGCCGGTTAGTGCGCCAGGAGACTGGCAGAGAGTAGTTCTGCAGACTTTCCATAGGAAAGCGCACAACAGTTTTCCCGCTATCTTTCCGGCCCTCTAACCCCGCCTGCAAGGCCTTTGTTATCGCCTACTTGCGCCTGAGCATATTCTTGGCGGCCTTGGATATTTCTCCCGCAGTGGCGCTGGCGTCGCTGCCAACCTGTTTCGCCGATTGCACGACGAGCGACTTCTTCGATTTCAAGGTTCCATCGTCCGTCTGGACAATCTGCGCCTTGCTGTCGAATTCGCTTGACTTGGAGGCAGTCTTGTCGCGGATTTCCGCCGCGCTCTGGTTGATTTCGTCGCGCATGGCTGAAGGTGGTTGGGCTGCCCGATTGGGCGCAAGGCTGGGGTCGCTGCCAAAGCCGGAAGTCGCTTTCAGGTGATCGCGGTGGGCGTTTTGAATGTCGGGTGAAAGCGCCACGTCACTGCGCTGCCTCTGATGGAGACTGCGCACCTGCTCAAAAGATTCGGGCAGGCCGCTGCCGTTTGACAGCACCGCATTGGGCCCCAGGGATTGGCGGGCGAGTTCCGACGACATCATGGCCTGGGCGGCGGCACTGTCGCCGCCATAGTCTTGGGCGTAGCGCAGAAACATTGCCATGTTGTGCGGGTCTTGGGCAATGTCGATCGAGATGGATTCGCCTTTGGCGTAGGCAGCCGATACCTGGTTGGCGAAACTGGTTCGATCCGAGAGGGCGGCCTGTGCCCTTTCCGAGCGGGCCTGGGTCGCGCCGAGGCGCGACGACATTTCACGGGCCTCGCTGGCGTCGTTGGAGAGGGCTTGCAGGAAGCTGGAGTCTCTGGAAACCCTGTCGCCGAATTGTTTGAAGGCCATCAATTGATCGCTGGTCATGCTCGCCAGCGCCTTCTGATCCTGCGCGGAAAGGCTCGACAGGTAGGATTTGTCTCCGCTCGCCTCGATCCTGCCGCCGACGAACTTGATATCCGCGCCGACGTGGGCCGAGGCGCCGAACGCCAGGCGCGCCACCTGAGCTTGGCTCAGACCTGTACTCTGGGCGACCGTCTGGGCGATCTGGTCCAGCTTGCCGAGGGTTTCCCCCATCTGCTCGAAACTGCTGGTACTGGAGCCGCTGCTGTTGCGCGCCGAGCGCAGCTTGACCAGGCCGCGCGAGAACACCTCCGAAAGCGCCGCCGAGCGTTCCGTGGTGGCCGTAACGGCTTCTCCGCGGGCGCTGTCTACTTGCCGGCGGGCCTGCTGCACGTCCTGCTCGGTCACCTGCGCAGACACCACCCGCGAGGCAAATCCCTGATTGCGCAGCAGGCTGACCGCAGCGCGGCCAGTCAGTGCGTTCGCCGAGAAACTGTCCCCCGTCAGATCGTTCTGCCAGCCGCTCATGAACGCGGAGCTGCGGTTGGGCGCCAGGTGCATCTGATCCATGGTCACGTTGCCCAGGCTGGCGTTGCCCAGAGCGGACGAGCCGGTGGCCGATCCCACCATGGCTTGCAAGCCGGAGAGGCCGCCCACCATTGCCGTCCCGAAGTTCTCCATGCGCTTGAGCGCCGCCCAGGCGATGAAGGGAACGCTGATTGACAGGTAGCCCACGATGGCCTCGCCGGAAATCGCGCGGGAGTAGATGCTGGAGGCGGTTTGCAGCGTCAGCGCTTTGGCGCCTGTCCCGAGGTCGGCGGCCGAGCCAATGTCGTAGGCGGCGTAGATCGAAGCCATGTAGTTGAGCACCGCGTAGAGCGGTGGCCAGAGCTGGATCCAGACCAGAATGGCCGCGTAGCCCTTGAAGGCCAGCAGGCTTTCCCGCCCACTGGTGAGCAGCAGCAACAGCACGAAGAGCGGGAAAAGCGCGTACGTCAAAGCCTCGATCACGTTACGGAATACCGGCAGAGCCTGCTCGGCCACTTTGCCGGCATTGATCCAGGCGGCGTTCTGCTGGGCGACCCCTTGCGCACGGCCGACGGCCAGCACCATGGCGGCCGGGTCGTTGACTTTCTGCCCGACGATCTGGCCGGTGTCGTCGAGGGCGTTCAGGATGGCGTTCTGGCGGATCAGATCGGCGGCGGTTGCCGAGGCCGAAGCAATGTTGTTCTTGAGGTAGGCTTGCTGGATTTGGTCGGCGATCACGCTGACTGCGGCCGTGCCCGGAAGCGTGGGGTTCAGCCGGAAGGCGAGTTGCCCCTGGATGCGGCTGATCTGCGCCGGGATCCGGGCGCTCAGATTGGCGTAGGCGCTGGGGCAGGTGTCCACCGTCGTGCCGGCCACGTCGGTGATGGGCGTAAAGCGGGCCGGGTTGGGCGTGGACATGAGCGACCAGACATCTTCCGACGTGGAAAACGCGGTCGGCGCGATCGTTCCGTCGAGCAGATCGTAGGTCGTGCAGTTGTGGATGAAATTGATCAGGTCGGTGCGGAAGTTCGGATCCTGGAAGACCACGCCGCCGGTTTCGCGGATCAGGCGATTGCCGAACATGAGTCCGTTCTGCTCGTAGCTCAGCGCACTGGGCAGCGCGCCGGCGCCGGGGAGTACCTGGAAAGCGGTCTCGAAAAGGCTGGTTAGCGTGTGCCCGATGGTGCTGGTCAGGCTGCCGAGCGCGGCCGCGCCGAAAGGAACATTGTCAACGACCTGCACGGGCGAACCGCCGGTCTTGTCGACGATGCCGACCGTGACCTTGGGCAGGATCAGGACCGAAAAAACCAGCACGACGGTGGCAAGCCACTTCCAGCCGTGGAGCTTTTCCGGCGCGAAGGCGTAGGCGACGAGGGCGGCGACAAAACCGCAGAAGGCGAC
>WRJY01000034.1 GCA_009778355.1 Desulfovibrionaceae bacterium
TTCAAGCTGAAAAAAGACGTGCCGGTGGCCGACATCGAGGCCATGATCGCCGCCGACAACGACTGGGTGAAGGTCGTGCCCAACAACAAGGATGCCACCCTGCGCGACCTCACCCCCATCGCGGTGACGGGCACGCTGGGCATTCCCGTTGGGCGCATCCGCAAACTGGCGATGGGGCCGGAGTATGTCGGCGCCTACACCATCGGCGACCAGCTTCTGTGGGGCGCCGCCGAACCGCTGCGGCGCATGTTGCGCATTCTGCTCGAAGCCTGAAAAGCAGCGGCGAATCACCCAGCAGGGGAGACCGCTCGTTGCTGCAAGGCAACATGACAGGAGCCGATCAGGGTCGGCTTTGAGCGGCAAAGATACTTGACCAGTGTCTTAGCTTGTCAGCCTAATTCGTTGATGTTAATGTCAATTTTCAAATTTGCTCTGGCGAGGTTCGGCCTGGCCCTATCAGTTATGCACAACAAGACCGCCATGATTTCAGGGAAATTGATCGATGGTAGCGGCACGGGCCACCGCCAGCGATCAAAAACGGCGCTTGCGGCCTCTGCCGTCGCGCTGGCGCTGCTCGGCATCAGCGTCGATGCCCAGGCCGTGGCGCTCGGCGCCGCGGCCGTGCGCTCGGCTCTGGGCGAGAAATTGCGCGCCGAAATCGAGGTGCCGCAGATATCGTCCGAGGAAGCCGCCAGCTTCCAGGCCATCGTGGCCTCGCCGCAGGCTTTCCGCGCCGCCGGCCTGGAATACACCCCGGCGCTGGCCGGTGCGCGCATCACCCTGCACCGCCGCGCCAATGGCCAAGCTTACCTCCGTCTGGTTAGCAACCATCCTGTCAACGAGCCTTTCCTCAGCGTGGTAATCGAGGCCAGTTGGGCCAACGGGGGCAGCATGGTGCGCGACTACACCATGCTGGTCGATCCGCCCGCCCGCCCCGCGCCGGCTCCGGTGGCCGTCACGCCATCCGCGGTCGAGGCCGCGCCACAGGCGCCCGCCAACGACGTGGTACGCCTCGGCGCGCGTCCTCCCAGCGGCGACGGCGCGCGAACCCCCGCGCCCGCGCCCGCCGGCAGCGGCGATGGCGCGCAAGTCACCGTGCAACGCGGCAACACGGCCTTGGGCATCGTCAGCGCGCACCCGATCGAAGGCGTGTCGCTCGACCAGATGCTGGTCGCCCTGCTGCGCGCCAACCCCAAGGCATTCATCCGCGGCAACGTGAACCTCGTGCGCGCCGGCGCCGTGCTGAACATGCCGACAGTTGAACAAGCCAATGCCGTCTCGCGCCAGGCTGCCCGGCGCGCGGTCGTGGCGCAGACGCGTGACTTCAACGCCTACCGCCACGGCATTGCCATGAACGCGCCCGACACCGGCTCCGCCGGAAGCGGAACCTCTGGCCGCGTCCAGCCGCAGGTTCGGGAAAACCACGCGACCGCAACCAGCCCGGATCGTCTGGTGCTGCCCCGCACCGACAGCGCATCCGTTGGCGCCGAAAAGATGGCCGCCAATTCGCGCCACGCCAGGGAGCAGGCTGAACGCGAGGAAGAACTGAAGAGAAACATCGCGGACATCGAGCTCATCAAGCAATCGTCCTCCGCGCCGGAATCCACAACTGCCCCGACCGGCATCAATGTGCCAACGGGCGCGCCAGCCCCCTCAGCGCCGGTCGAGGCCGCCTCCAATCCCGTGGCAGCCGCCTCGAAGCCTGCGCCTGAACCCAAGCCTGAACCCAGGCCCGCCCCCCCGCTCCCGTCCGCGCCGGAGTCAGAACCGGGCTTCTTCGATGGAAGCATGCCGTATGTGCTTGGAGCAGCGGCTTTAGTCTTGCTGATGGGCGGCTTAGTCTTCTCTCGCCTGCGCCGCGGCAAGAAAGAAGACACCTCGCTGCTCGACAGCTCCTTCGCCGAAAGCCGCTTGCAGCCCGATTCGTTCTTTGGCACTGGCGGCGGCCAGCGCGTGAACACGCGCGAGGACACCGGCAGCGGCGGCAGCACCTCGCTGGCCTACTCGCCCAGCCAGCTCGACGCGGTTGGCGACGTCGATCCGGTTGCCGAAGCCGATGTCTATCTGGCCTATGGACGCGACGCACAAGCCGAGGAAATTCTCAAGGAAGCCCTGCACGCCTATCCGGGACGCATCTCCATTCACCGCAAACTGGCCGAAATCTACGCCAAGCGCCGGGACTCCCGCGCGTTGCAGGGCATTGCAAGCGAAGCCCATGACGTAACGCACGGCCAGGGCACGGACTGGGATGCCATCGCCGCCCTGGGCAGCGAGTTGGATCCCGAGAACCCGCTCTACAAATCCGGCGGCGCGCCGGCCCCAAAACCCGCGCCCGTGCCCGCACCCGGCAACTCCGCCCCCGACAGCGGCGGACCGCCCACCGTGCCGCTGCCGGACAACCTGGACAGCGTGGGAGACAGCAGGCGCCACACCGGCTTTCCGCCCACCATGGACATGAAGACGGACCCAGCCTCCGCGCGCAACGCCGCCGGCCCGGCCACCGTGCCGGTCGATCTGGATCTGGATCTGGATCAAGGTCTGGACTTCGCTCCGCCGTCTCAACTGGCGCCGGAACCGCTGCCGCCAGCCGCCCCGGCGCCCGCCGCCGCGCCCAGCGCGGACAGCGGCAGCCCTGGAATGATCGAACTGGACATGGATGCCTTGTCCATCGATCCCGATTCACGCTCCGGCAACGAGTTGCACACCGCGCAGCCCGACGACGCCGATGACGATCCGCTGGCCACCAAACTGGCGCTGGCGCAGGAGTTCCACGGCATCGGCGATACCGAGGGTACCGAGGGCGCGCGCAGCTTGGTGAAAGAAGTCATCGCCGAAGCTTCAGGCGCGCTGAAGGCGCGCGCCGAGCGCTTCCTGGCCGAACTGGGCTGAGGGCCGGTTCACGCCCCCGTTACCGGCGCCGCTGAGATCGTAAACAGGCTCTCAGCGGCGCCGGTTTCATTTACACCATTGCAGAAGATGACAATAGCGCCGTGAGAATCGCGCTTGGCCTCAGCTATCTTGGCGCTGCCTATCAGGGTTGGCAGAGCCAGCCTTCGGGACGGACGGTGCAAGACCGGCTGGAACATGCGCTGGCCCGCTTCGCGGCCATGCCCAT
>WRJY01000035.1 GCA_009778355.1 Desulfovibrionaceae bacterium
AGGCCCAGCGCCTCGTCGATCTCCTTGAGCTTGTAGGCCGCGCGCGCGCGGTAGCCCTCGCGCTGCGCCAGCTTCACGTAGGGGTCGTTCACATGGTCGGCCAGCCACGCCTTGTTGACCTTTTTGCTTTTGGTCTTGATCTTCATGATGGGTAACGCTGAATAAGTCTCTGCGGATGGGCGCGCCTTGCATCGGGATGGGATGCAAGGGTGAGTGCTGCGGCTCCAAAGGCGCCTGCGCGCCTTTGGACAGCGCGAACAGGCCCAGCCTCTGGCTGGGCCGCGCCCTGCAAGGGTAAACCGCAGCGATACCAAGGGTATCGCGAGGATTTGCAACGCCGCAGACCGCCCGATGCAAGGATGCGCACGCCGCATGGGACTCGTTCAGCGTTGCCCCAGATAATACGGGGTATGCCGCAAATCGACCTCACCCCCCTTGAGCGCAAGGCGCACCGCGCCGAGGCGCACCACCTGGACCCCGTGGTCATGATCGGCGGCGATGGCCTGACGCCGGCCATCGTCAAGGAAGCCGATGCCGCGCTCAACGCCCACGGCCTGATAAAAATCCGCGTGCTCGAAGGCGAGCGCGAGGCCCGCGAGGCCATGCTGCGCCAACTGGCGGGTGAATTGAATGCCGCGCCCATCCAGCACATCGGAAAGCTGCTGGTGCTGTGGCGGCCCAAACCGAAAAAGGCGCGCGCCGAAGACGACGAGCGCATGCCCGGCCCCAAAAACGTCAAGGTGCTGAAGTACAGCAAGCGCGGCGGCCAGCGCCCCGAAGTGCGCGTGGTGCGCGTGCTGGGCAACCAGCGGCTGACGCCCGGCGGCAAGCTGAAAAAAGCGCAGCCCAAGCAGAAGTCGGTCAAGAAACAACGGCAAGCCGCAGACGAATGAAGCCGCCTGCCAAGCCGCGCATTCTGGTGGTCGGGGACGTCATGCTCGACCGCTACGTGACCGGCGTGGTGTCGCGCATCTCGCCGGAGGCGCCGGTTCCCGTGCTCGCCGCCAGGCACGAGGAGAACCGGCCCGGCGGCGCGGCCAATGTGGCCGCGAACATTTCGGCCATGGGCGGCGGCGCGACCCTGCTGGCCGTCACCGGCGAAGACCGGGCATCGGTTGAGCTTGAAGCCTGCCTGCGCCGATACCAGGTGAACACGCTGTTTCTGCAAGACCCGGAAGGCGGCACCACGCAGAAAACCCGGCTCGTCGTCGGCGCGCAGCAAATCGCCCGCGTCGATCGGGATGTCCGGCAAACGCCCCAGGCGCAGCAGCGGCTGCTCGATGAGTTTGAACGCCAGTTGAAAGACCACGATCTGGTGGTGTTCTCCGACTACGCCAAGGGCGCGCTCGACCGGCTGCCGGAGTTTCTGGGCGCGGCCGCCAAGCTCGGCGTTCCCACGCTGGTGGACCCCAAGCGAAGCACGCCGGCGTTTTATTGCGGCGCTTTTCTGCTCAAACCCAACAATGCCGAATTTGCCGCTCTGTTCGGCGCCTACGGCAGCGACGAGGAGCTGCTCGCCAAGGCCCGCGCCGCGATCGAGGCGCTGCGCCTGGAGCACCTGGTCGTCACGCGCGGCGGCAAGGGCATGGTTGCCGTCAGCGCCGGCGGCAGCGCCGATTTCGTGCCGACCAGGGCGCGCGCCGTGTTCGACGTGTCGGGCGCGGGCGACACGGTGCTGGCCGCGCTCGCTGTGGAACTGTCCGCCGGGCATTCGATTGCGCAGGCCGTGCACTGCGCCAACGTGGCGGCGGGCATTGCCGTGTCGCGCCCAGGCACCTGCGTGGTCAGCCAGCAGGACATCGACGCCGAGGCCGGCGGCTTCCATCCCGAGCAGGCCAAGGTGCTGACTGGCGGCCAGATCGAGACCGCGCTGGCTTCGCTCAGGATGCAAGGCAAGAAGATCGTTTTCACCAACGGGTGTTTCGACATCCTGCATCCCGGCCACGTCCGCCTGCTGAAGGCGGCGCGCGCGCTGGGCGATGTGCTGGTGCTGGGGCTGAACTCCGACGATTCGGTGCGCCAGCTCAAAGGCGCGGGCCGCCCCGTCAACCGCTTTGCCGACCGCGCCGAAGTGCTGGCGGGCCTGGCAGCGGTGGACTGCATCGTCGAATTCGACGCCCCCACCCCGCTCGAAATCATCCACTGCGTGCAGCCGGACGTTCTGGTCAAGGGCGGCGACTACCGCGTCACCGACATCGTCGGCTACCGCGAAGTCACCGCGCGCGGCGGGCAGGTGCTGGCGCTCGATTTTCATGACGGGCACTCGACGAGCCGCATCGTCGAGGCGATCAGCAAAGCCGGTGGTTGATTCACTTATGCACATGGTTGCGCTGCTGGCCCCCATCCCAGCCTTTTCCCAGAGGGGAAAGGGGCAACAACTCCTCCCCCTCTGGGGGCGGGCAGGGTGGGGGCCAGCGGCGGTCCATAGCGAACTCGCTTCAGAAGTGTGAACGACTCACTCAAAGCCGCTCTAACGCCAGCCGGAAACTTCGACGAACTGCGCGCGCGCGCCAGCCACTGGCTGAGCGGCCATGCGCTGCCGCTGTGGATCGGCGCGGGCTACGACCAGCGGCTGGGCCTGTTTCACGAGAAGCTGGATTTTTCCGCCCGCCCCATCGAAACGCTGCCGCGCCGCTTGATGGTTCAGTGCCGCCAGTTGTACGTGCTGGCGCACCTGAGCCTGCGCGGCATGGCCGACAGCCGCGCCTTGATCGAGCGCGTCTGGACGCAGGTGCGCCAGCGCTTTTATAGCCGTGAACTGCCGCACCGCTGGGCCTTTTCCATTGCGCCCGATGGCCGCATTCATGACCCCAAATGCGATGCGTACACGCTGGCGTTTTTGCTTTTCGCGCTGGCCTGGCTCTACCGTGTCAAGCCCGATGCGGACTGCCTGAATCTGGCCGACGCCGTGTTCGACGTGCTCGAAGGCCCCCTGGCGGCAGGCAAGGGCGGCGTCATCGACGCGCTGCCGCGGCCCGATGCGCTGCTGCGGCAAAACGCCACCATGCACCTGCTCGAAGCCTGCCTGGCGCTGTACGAATCGGCGGGCCGGCCCCAAGACCTGGCGCGCGCGCGCACGCTGCGCGCGCACTTTGGCGCCCACATGCTGTGGCGCGCCCAAGCCGCCTTGCCTGAACTGCACGATGA
>WRJY01000036.1 GCA_009778355.1 Desulfovibrionaceae bacterium
CGCCAGTGCATGAAGGGCTGGCTGTTGATGTTCTCGTCGTCCTTCATGAAGTCCAGCCCGCCCTTCAAGCCCTCATAGACCACGCGGCCGTAGTTGCGCCCCGACAGGCCCAGCTTGGGCTTGGTGGTGGCGCCCAGCAGCGGGCGGCCAAATTTGTCGAGCCGCTCGCGCTCCACCACGATGCCGGTCGGCGGGCCGCGAAAGGTCTTGACGTAGGCGACCGGAAACTGCATGTCTTCGAGCCGCGCGGCTCTCAAAGGCTTGAAGCTGAACACGTTGCCGATGATGGAGGCGGCCACGTTGGTGATCGAGCCTTCCTCGAACAGCGACAGGTCGTAGGCCACCCAGCAGAAATACTGCCCCGGATTGCCCGGCACTGGCTCTACGCGGTAGGCCTTGGCGCGGTACATGTCGCAGGCGGTGAGGCGGTCGGTCCAGACCACCGTCCAGGTGGCGGTGGACGATTCGCCCGCCACCGCCGCCGCCGCCTCGATCGGGTCCACGCCCTCTTGCGGCGTGATGCGAAACAGCGCCAGGATGTCGGTGGCCCGCGGCTGGTAGTCGCCGTCCCAATAGCCCATCTGCGCGTACTTCAGCACGCCGGCGGCGTAACGCTGCTTGGCGTCGGTGATCGTCTTCGTCTTGCCGGCCGTCTGGCCCGGCGCGTCCTGCATGTTGCCCATGGCATTGATCCTTCGTGGGTGGGGAATGAAGCGCACTGTAGGCGGGGCAACAAATTTGCACAAGTTAAATATTTTGTAATTCAAATAGGTTTTTGCTAATATCAAAATTCTTCCCTCCCACTTGTGGGAGAGGGCGCCCCGAAGGGGCGGGAGAGGGCAATGCGAGCGCTTTGTCCCGCTCCCGGCCCTTTCCCGCAAGCCGGAGTGGGGCGTTCCATTGCATCCTGAAAGCCCGCCCGATGCCGCTTGCCAAGACCGCCACCTTCCGCCAGCTTGCCAGCTTTCGCGCCGTCGCTCGTCTGGGCAGCGTCTCGCTGGCCGCCGCCGAACTGCACCTGACGCAGCCGGCCGTGTCGTTGCAAATCGCCGCGCTGGAGGAATCGGCGCGCGCGCCGCTGCTAGAACGCACCGGCCGCGGCGTGCGCCTGACCGAGGCCGGCGCGCTGCTCGACGGCTATGCCCGGCGCATCCTTGAACTCTGGCGCGAGGCCGGCGAGGAGATGGCGACGCTGCAAGGCGTTTTCTCCGGCACCCTGCGCGTCGGCGCCGTCACCACCGCCGAATACCTGCTGCCGCCGCTGCTGGTGAGCTTTGCCAACCTTCATTCCAACGTCAAGGTGCGGCTGCACGTCGAAAACCGCGACGAAATCGTGCGCATGATGGCCGCGCAGGAGATCGACCTGGCCATCATGGGCCGCCCGCCCGCCGAGCTGAAAACCGTCTCCGCCGCCTTCGCCCGGCACCCGATGGCCTTTCTCGCCGGGCCGTCGCACCCGCTGATGGCGGTCAAGCGGGCGACCATGACGATGGTGTCGCAAGCGCATATCCTGGTGCGCGAGCGCGGTTCAGGCACCCGCGCCACCATCGAGCGGCTGTTCAAGCAAGCCGGTTTGCCGCTGCGTATCGGCTCCGAGATGTCCAGCAACGAGGCCATCAAGCACATGTGCGCGGCCGGTTTCGGCATTGCCTTTCTGTCGCTGCACACCTGCGTGCTGGAGATCGAAGCCGGCCTGCTCAAGCTGCTGCCGATGGCCGGTAACCCCATCGAGCGCGACTGGTACGTCATGCACCTGGCCGCGCGCCAATTGCCCCAGGTTGCGGCGGCGTTCGAGCAGTTCCTGGCCGAGCGCGGGCAAGCCGAAATCCTGCTGCAATTGGGGCAGTCGGGACGGCTTCGTGCGCCGCGAACCCATTCCGGCGCAACCGCCAAGAAGCGGCAGGCCGCTGCGTAGGAGCCTGTACAACCGGGCCGGCGCGGAGCTTGGCGGCGCGATCGTATTTTCCTGCGCTTTTTTACATCGAAGAAAGCGCGGGGGTTTGTACTTTTTCCCAATAGAGGTCAAGGGGCTTCTTTACTCTACCTTTGCTCCCGACTGCGCTACCGCGTTACGCCACTTCTCGACTTCGTTGTGAATGTAGTTCGCCGTTTCTTTCGGCGAGGTCCAGGCTGCCACGAAGCCTTGCGCCGCGAAGGTGTCGCGCACGGCAGGCAATTCCAGCGCTTTTTTCAACTCGGTATTGAGCCGCTCGACGATCGCTGACGGCGTGCCGGCGGGGGCAAGCAGGCCGTTCCAGGCGAAGGCCTCGTAGCCCGGCAGGCCCGATTCGGCCACCGTCGGCACGTCAGGCGCCGCGGGAGAGCGCGCCGGGCTGGTCACGGCCAGGGCTTTGAGCTTGCCGCTTTTCACGAAAGGCATGGCCGAGAGCATGGTGTCGAACATCATCGGCACCTGTCCGGCGACTACGTCGGTCAGCGCCGGCGCGCTGCCCTTGTAGGGCACGTGCGTGAGTTTGATGCCCGCCGCGGAGGCGAACAGTTCCGCCGCCAGATGCGTCGATTGGCCGTTGCCCGATGAGGCGAAATCGAGCCCGCCCGGCCTGGACTTGGCCAGTGCAATGATTCCGGCAACATTCTTCGCCGGAAAGTCCATCGAGGTCACCAGTACCAGCGGCCCTTGCGTCAGCAGCGAGACGGGCGCGAAGTCGCGCTGCACTTCATAGCCGGGATTCTTGAACATCGACATGTTGATGGCGTGTGCGGTGGTCGCCACTAGCAGCGTGTAGCCATCGGGCGCGGCGCGCGCCACCGCTTCGGCGCCGAGGTTGCCGCCGGCGCCGGACTTGTTGTCGATGATGAAGGCTTGGCCCATCTGGTCGCCGAGTTGCTTGGCGATGACGCGCGCGACGATGTCGGTCGGCCCGCCCGGCGGATAGGGCACGACCACTCTCACGGCTTGCGACGGATAGCCCTGCGCCAGGGCGGCGGCGCTGGCCGCCAGCAGCGCGCCGGCCGCCAGCATCTTGCCAATGCGGTTGCTCATCGATGTCTCCTTTTTGGCTTCATTCAACCTAGAAACGGCAGTTGGACGCGCTCGCCAGCGCCGTGATCGGCGTGCCAGGCAAGGGTGAGCGCTGCGGCTCCAAAGGCGCCTGCGCGCCTTTGGACAGCGCGAACAGGCCCAGCCTCTG
>WRJY01000037.1 GCA_009778355.1 Desulfovibrionaceae bacterium
GCATAGCGCTCTCACCCAAATGGTGAGATTGATCGAAGTCAAAAATCTCTGTGTTCATAAGGGGTTACGAAGGTAAAGAAGCGATCAACTGCCGTTTTTAGGATGATGCGTTCCTCTCGATTTCAGGGGGCAGGTAACGCGCCACGGCATAAATCATCAAGCCCATGGCCAGCAGAATGCCGCCCGCCGTCCAGGCCAGCGTATGGCGCAAGACCCGCGCCGTGCACGCGGCGTATTCGGCGGCGGCGCATACGGGCGCGTCGGTGAGCAGCAGAACCAGCATCAGCGGCACGGCCAGCATGGCGACGATCAAGCATCGCGACCAGAACTGCGCCCGGTCTCCGGTGCCGCACAGATCGAGCAGCAGCCTCTGAATAACCTCGCGCAGATACACCGCGGCCACCAGGCTGACGAGGACGGGGATCGCCAGTTGCAGAAGTGAAAAAACGATGGCGGACATGACTGGCTCCTTTGGCTGGCAATTACGGTTATTTCTGTAATTAGAGAAATTTCAATTTCAAAAAAACGGGCTGGCTGGCCCGTGGGCAGGGGTTCAATTCAGGTTCCTGGTCTTGCGAATGGTGCGGCTGATGCGCGCCCCGACGCCCAGCGTCTTCATCAGGGTTTCGGGTTTCAGGCGCAGCATTTCGTCGGCCCAAGTGGTCAGTGTCTCGATGAATTCCAGGGTTTGCTGGATGCGCTGAACGCTGCCCTTTGATTCCTGCGCCAGATCGGGGCTCATCAGAAAGTCGCGCAGCGCGGTCAGGGTGGGGTCGATTTCGCGCTGGCGGCGCCCTTCGACGATCAGACGGAACAGCTCCCAGACGTCCTTGGAGGTTTCAAAATGGTCGCGCCGGTCGCCCATCAGGTGCACCACGCGGGCCAGACGCCACGCCTGCAACTCCTTCAGGCTGTTGCTGACGTTGGAGCGGGCGAGCGCCAGCGTTTCGGCGATCTCGTCGGCGGCCAGCGGGGCGTCAGACAGGAACAGCAGTGCATGGATCTGCGCCACCGTGCGGTTGACCCCCCAGCGCGAGCCCATCTCGCCCCAGTGCAGGACGAAGCGTTGAGTGATGGGGGTGAGGTTCATGGAAGGAGACTTTATGTCTTTCTGAAATTTCTGTCAATAGAGAAATTCAGGGTGCGGCCTGCACGCCACAGTGTGCCTTTGGGGCCTCGCGGGCGCGGTGCTGCCGGAGCGTCGAGGGTGGTCGGATGCTCCAGGACTGATCGGGCGGGCGCCTGGAGAGACTCAGTGGCTACATTACGCCGATGGCGCGGTGTGCGATCAGACCCTAAAAACCGCCCGTCAGGCGATCCAGCGCGGCAAGGAGCTTGTCCCGCTCGCCGCGCAGGGAACCGGCGCTGCCGCCCAGCTCGCTTGCCGGCACGGCGCCGATGAAGGCGGGGTAGAACATGCACTCGATGCCCCCGATCCGGAACGCGGGCGTGAAGTCGGCGGGCAGTCTGGCGGGCGGGAAGACGTCCACCCGGATCAAGGGCACGACGACCCGTGTGGCCAGTCCCTCCAGGCAATCGCTTTGCACATCGACCAGAAACGGCGCATTGGCCTTGCTTTTGCCGGTGTTGGCGTAAATGTCGAACCGGGCTATCAGAACATCCGGTATTCGTCAAGCGGCAGACAGTTTTCCTTGACGAAGGCGTTGTGCGCCTCGATGAAGGCGGCGTGTTCAACGGCCCAGCGCCGCTCCTGCTCAGTCCTGATGGCCGAGCGCAGCGCCTGCTCGCAGGCGCGTGAGAGGTTGATGCCCAGTGCCTTGGCCTGCTCATAGACCTCGATGGGCAGCGTGATGTTGGTGACCTTGCGGGGGCGGGCTTCAAGGATGTGTTCCATGATGGTGTCTTCGATGTTGCCTTTCATGCGCAGAATAATCCATACATGGATCGCGCCGCTTGGCCTTGGCCGCCAGCCAGCGCGCAGGGCACAATTGGCGCATGAGCTTGCCGCGCGTTTCGATTCAGACCGGTGACTTCGACGTGGGCGCCGAGGTGGCGGCCCTGCGCGCAGGCGATGCGCGGGTGGGGGCGGTGTGCGCCTTTGTGGGCACGGTGCGTGAGCGCAATGACGGCCAGCCGGTGAGCGTGCTGGAACTGGAGCACTACCCCGGCATGACCGAGAAGGCCATCGAGGCCATGATCGACGAAGCGCAGCGCCGCTTCGACCTTTATCGCGTGCGCGTGGTGCACCGCGTGGGGGCGTTGCAGCCGCAAGATCAGATCGTGCTGGTGGCGGTGACTTCGGCGCACCGCGGCGAGAGTTTTCGCGCCTGCGAGTTTTTGATGGACTATTTGAAGACCCAGGCACCGTTCTGGAAGAAGGAGCAAACGCCAGAGGGCGCGCGCTGGGTCGATGCCCGCGCAGCCGATGATGCGGCGCTGGCGCGCTGGGGCATTCAGGCGTGCAACGCATGAGGCGCACTGTTGCCGCATGGGTTTGCGCGGCCCTGCTGCTGCTCGCCCCGCCCGGCCTGCAAGCGCGATCCGGCGCGGACGCAAGCTGGACGGCGACGGTGTCTTACGTGGTCGATGGCGATTCGATCTGGGTGAAAACCGCCGACGGCAATCGCCGCGTGCGCCTGCGGCTGGAAGGCATCGATGCGCCTGAAATCTGCCAGCGCTTCGGCCCCGAGGCGCGCCAGGCGATGCAAGCGCTGGCGCTCGATCAGCGCGTTCGCGTGACGGTACGCGCCCGCGACCGTTATGGCCGCGCCATCGCCGAAGTGGTGCGCACGCGCGACGGCGTGGACGTGGCGGCCCGGATGGTCAGCGACGGCTGGGCCTGGAGCGAAGGCTTTCGCGGCCGGCCCGGCAAATACGCCAGCGAACAGGCGGCGGCGCGGCGGCTGCGGCGGGGGCTGTTTGCCGACACTGCGCCGCAGTTGCCATCGGACTTCCGGCGCCGTCATGGGCCGTGCAAGGCGCGGTGAGTGGATGGCCGAACTGATGGCATGGCATCAACCATGAACAACACCCTGTCTTATCTGGGCTACATCGCTCGCGTGGAGTTCGACCCGCGCGACGGGATTTTTGCCGGCCATGTGCTGGGGCTGGCCGACAGGATTTCATTTCATGGCGAAACGGTGGCCGAGTTGACGGCTGACTTCCACGCCGCCGTTGACCACTATCTGGCCGA
>WRJY01000038.1 GCA_009778355.1 Desulfovibrionaceae bacterium
TGCACGGCGGCGGGCACGAGCGCGGCATGCGCAGCGGCACGCTGCCCACGCACCAGATCGTCGGCATGGGCGAGGCGTTTCGCATCGCCAGGGAAGAAATGGCCGCCGACAACGCCAAGGCGCGCCGGCTGTACGGGCGGCTGGTCGATGGCCTGAAAGCCATCGACGAGGCGCTGCTCAACGGCCACCCGACACAGCGCGTGCCGCAGAACATCAACATGAGCTTCAACTACGTCGAGGGCGAGTCGCTCATGATGGGCATCAAGGGCCTGGCGGTGTCTTCCGGCTCGGCCTGCACATCGGCCAGCCTGGAGCCCAGCTACGTGCTGCGCGCGCTGGGCCGCAGCGACGAACTGGCGCATTCCAGCCTGCGCATCACCATCGGGCGCTTCACCACCGAGCAGGACATTGATTACGCCATCCGGACCATCCGCGACAACGTGGCCCGGCTGCGCGAGCTTTCCCCGCTGTGGGAGATGCACCTGGAGGGGGTTGACCTGTCCGCCGTGCAGTGGGCGGCGCATTGAGATGAACCGCCGCCAGGCGCCACGCGCAGCGTCGTGAATCGGGCTTGGCGCAAGCGTAAAAAGCTGTCAAACGAAACGAATCCATCATGTCTTACTCCGACAAGGTCATCGACCACTACGAACACCCGCGCAACGTCGGCAGCTTCGACAAGGGCGACGCCACGGTGGGCACCGGCATGGTCGGCGCGCCGGCCTGCGGCGACGTGATGAAACTGCAAATCAAGGTCGATCCGGCCACCGGCGTGATCGAGGACGCGCGCTTCAAGACCTACGGCTGCGGCTCGGCCATCGCCTCCAGCTCGCTGGTGACCGAATGGGTCAAGGGCAAGACGCTGGAGCAAGCCGCCGAGTTGAAAAACAGCCAGATCGCCGAGGAACTGGCGCTGCCGCCGGTCAAGATCCACTGCTCCATCCTGGCCGAAGACGCCATCAAGGCGGCGGTGCAGGACTACCGCAGCAAACACCCGGGGGCGAACTGACATGGCGCTGCATCATGCCGAACAAGGCGAAGTGATCGACGTGCGACCCTATGGCGCCGCGATTGGCCAGGTGCAATCAGTCGCGCTGTTCAAGTCCGCGCAACTGGAGGTGATACGCCTGACATTTCCCGCCGGCCACCGGATGCCGGCACACCGGGTGGCCGGCCCGATCACCCTGCAATGCCTGGAAGGCGCGGTCGAGGTGCGCACGGACGAGCGCATGACCGTGCTGCAGGCGGGTCATCTGCTGTATCTGCAAGGCGGGGTGGAACATGCGCTGCACGCGCTTGAAGCCGCATCCGTCCTCGTCACCATCGTGCTCTGATTTTGATCGTTTTGCCCGTCCCGTCATGCCCGTTACCCTGACCGAAGCCGCCGCAAGGCATGTGCAGAAATACCTTGCCAAGCGCGGCAAGGGCGTGGGCGTGCGCTTGGGCGTCAAAACCACCGGCTGCTCCGGCCTGGCCTACAAGCTCGAATACGTGGACGAAGTGGCCTCCGAGGACGCGCTGTTCGAGCAGCACGGCGTCAAGCTGATGGTCGATCCCAAGAGCCTGGCCTACATCGACGGCACCGAACTGGACTATGTGCGCGAGGGTCTGAACGAGGGCTTCAAATTCAACAACCCGAACGAACGCGACCGCTGCGGCTGCGGCGAATCGTTCCGGGTTTGAGAGGTGGGCGCTCGTTGGGCGTTGAGCGTTGAGCGTTGAGCGTGGGACGGGCAGCACGGTATTTGCGCCAAACGCCGCGTGACCCATATTTTTATAGCTGCTCGCGCTTGACTGGCAAGGATTTCAGATTGTTTTGTATCGCAAATCGGCCAGCATCAAGCGCGGACAGCTATCATAAATAAAGCGCCCAACGCCCAACGCCCAACGCTCAACGCCCAACGCCCAACGCCCAACGCCCAACGCCCAACAACGCCCGAACGATGAACCTCCAATCCACCGACTTCGATCTGTTCGGCCTGCCCGCGCAATTCGCGCAGGACGCGGCGCGGATTGACGCGCGGTGGAAGGCGCTGCAAGGCCAGGTTCATCCCGACCGTTTTGCCGCCCAGGGGCCGGCGGCCCAGCGCGTGGCCATGCAGTGGTCGGCGCGCATCAACGAGGCACACCGCTGCCTGAAAGACCCGCTGCGCCGCGCCGCCTGCCTGTGCGAGTTGCACGGTGCGCCGATCGAGGCCGAGCGCAACACCGCCATGCCGGCTGAGTTTCTGATGCAGCAGATGGAGTTGCGCGAGGCGCTGGAGGCGGCGGCCAGCGCCGAAAGCCTGGACCGGCTCGACCGCCAGACGCTGTCGCTGCGGCGTGATTTGCTATCAACAATAGAGCGCCAGATCGACGCCGAGGCCAATTGGAGCGCCGCCGCCCAATCGGTGCGGGCGCTGATGTTCCTCGACAAACTGGCCGATGAAATCGACCGCCAGCGTGCGCGGATGGAGACGTGAAAATCCGCATTCCATGACCTTGCTGCAAATTTCCGAACCCGGCTGTTCGCCTGACCCGCACCAGCGGCGCATCGCCGTTGGCATCGACCTGGGCACCACGCATTCACTGGTGGCCGCCGTGCGCCACGGCGTGGCCGAATGCCTGCCCGACGCGCGAGGCCGCGTGCTGCTGCCCTCGGTGGTGCGCTACCTGGCTGGCGGCGGGCGGCAAATCGGCCACGACGCGCGCGAGCAGGCCGCGGGCGATGCCGAGAACACCATCGCCTCAGCCAAACGGCTGATGGGCCGGGCCCTGGGCGACATCGCCGGGCGCGACAAATTACCCTATACGTTGATCGACCAGCCCGGCATGGTGGCGGTGCGCACCGTGCAGGGCGCCAAGTCGCCGGTCGAAATCAGCGCCGAAATTCTGGCCACGCTGCGCCAGCGCGCCGAAGATACTTTTGGCGCCGATCTGTACGGCGCCGTCATCACCGTGCCCGCGTACTTCGATGACGCGCAGCGCCAGGCCACCAAGGACGCCGCGCGGCTGGCGAGCCTGAACGTGCTGCGCCTGATTAACGAGCCGACGGCGGCGGCCATCGCCTACGGGCTGGACAACGCCGCCGAGGGCGTCTATGCCGTGTTCGACCTGGGTGGCGGCACGTTCGACGTGTCGATCCTGCGGCTGGCCCAGGGCGTGTTCGAGGTCATCGCCACCGGCGGCGA
>WRJY01000039.1 GCA_009778355.1 Desulfovibrionaceae bacterium
GTGGTGGACTGGGTGCTGAAAACCGTGCCCACCATGGGCGCGGGCTGGTGCCCGCCGGGCATGCTCGGCATCGGCATCGGCGGCACGGCTGAAAAAGCGGTGCTGCTGGCCAAGCAATCGTTGATGGACCACCTGGACATGCACGAGCTGCAAGCCAAGAACGCGCGCGGCGAGCCGCTCACCCAGGTCGAGGAGATGCGCCTGGAGCTGTACCGCAAGGTCAACGCCCTGGGCATCGGCGCGCAGGGCCTGGGCGGCCTGACCACGGTGCTGGACGTAAAGATCGCCATGTACCCCACGCACGCCGCCGGCAAGCCGGTGGCCATGATTCCCAACTGCGCCGCCTCGCGGCACGCGCACTTCACGCTCGACGGCTCCGGCCCCGCCTACATCGCGCCGCCCAGCCTGGACCTGTGGCCCAAAATCGACTGGGCGCCCGACTACAACAAGAGTCGGCGCGTCAACCTCGACACGCTGACCAGGCAAGAGGTGGCAAGCTGGAAGCCCGGCGACACGCTGCTTTTGAACGGCAAGATGCTCACCGGCCGCGACGCCGCGCACCAGCGCATCCAGGACATGCTGGCCCGGGGCGAGAAGCTGCCCGTGGACTTCAGCAACCGCGTTATCTACTACGTCGGCCCGGTCGATCCGGTCAAGGGCGAGGCCGTCGGCCCCGCCGGCCCGACCACGGCCACGCGCATGGACAAATTCACCGGCATGATGCTGACCCAAACCGGCCTGATCGCCATGATCGGCAAGGCCGAGCGCGGCCCGATCGCCATCGAGGCCATCAAGCAGCACCAAAGCGCCTACCTCATGGCCGTGGGCGGCGCGGCCTACCTGGTCAGCAAGGCCATCAAGACCGCCAGGGTGGCCGGCTTCGAGGACCTGGGCATGGAGGCGATCTACGAATTCGACGTCACCGACATGCCCGTCACGGTGGCGGTGGACGCCAGCGGCGTCAGCGTGCATGCTACCGGCCCCGCCGAATGGAGCCGCCGCATCGCCAGCGGCGAGTTCAAGGGGATAGGGTTGACGGCGGCTTGACTTCGCCCGCCGCCAGCGCCAGCGTGATCGAGTAGCTGCCCTGCTCGCCGCCCCCGCTGATATGCGCCGGGCATGACGTAACGGCGCCGGCAATGCCGGCGGCCTTCAAGCGCCCGCGCAAGCCGACGGCATCCTGGGGCGCAAGGTAGCCCACCAGCCGCTTTTCGATCACCACGGCCACCGCGTTGCTGTCGTACTCGTTGTTGTCCTCGGGCACGAGGCAGGCGGTGCAGGCGCGCCCGCCCGCGCGCTGGGCGGCGGCGATGGCGCTGCCGTAGTACGGCTGGCCGGCAACCTGGGTCTGGCGCCCGTCATCGTTCCAATGCCGCGCGACAGTCAGGCCGCGGTACCGAGCCAATCCGCGCAGGCGCGGCCAGATCACCCTGGTCGCCAGCCAAACGATGGCGGCGATGATCAGCATGATGGTCACTGGCTGCTGCACGCGCATGGGCTGATCGTACCAGTCTCGCATGGTCTGAACGGGTGTTTTCCCGCCACGCTTTGCCTGCGGCCAAAGGCGGCTCGCAATGACGCCTTTTCCCGTTCCGTCATTGCGAGCGGAGCAAAACAGTCCGGGATGCGACACATAACCATTGCCGGAGCTTGTATATACTTGCAACTCTTCGCCTGCAATTCAACCATCAGGACAAGCCAATGAAAAAAACACTCCTTCTTCTTTCTGCAGCATCGCTCCTTTCGTTGCAAGCCTGTGGCGGCAATGGCGATGATCCCCCTCCACCCAACCCGGTGACCACTGACTCGCTGACGGCGTCGTCCCTGCCGCGCGTCAAGGCTGACGTGCCTGCCGCCGATGCCGCCGCCCTGCGCGATGGCAACACGGCTTTTGCCACCGACCTTTACAAAACCCTGGGCAAGTCCCCCAACTTTGCCAACCAGAATCTCTTTTTCTCGCCGTTCTCCATCTCCGAAGCGCTGGCCATGACCTATGCCGGCGCAAAAGGCGGCACGGCCAGCGAACTCCAGAGCGCCATGCACTTCACCTTGCCCGACGCCCGCCTGCACGCCGCTTTCGACGCGCTCGATTTGGCCCTGACCACACCGCGCTCTCCGGAGCGCACCGGTGCGGCGCCACTCACGCTGAATATCGCCAACTCAATGTGGGGCGAGGCCACCCTTGCGTTTGAGCAGCCGTTTCTGGACACGCTGGCCACCGACTATGGCGCGGGCATTTACCGCGCCGATTTCATCCATGCGCCCGACACCGCCCGCACCACTATCAACGACTGGGTCGCCCAAAAAACCGCCGACAAAATTCAGAACCTCTTGCCCTCAGGCTTCATCACCGACGCTACGCGCCTGGTGCTGGTCAACGCCGTTTATTTCAACGCCAGATGGAGCAGCCCTTTCTCGCCGGATGCAACCGCCGCGGGCACCTTCCACGGCGCAAGCGGCGACACGCCCGCGCAGATGATGAAGGAGACCGGCTACTTCGCCTACGGCGCGGGCAGCGGCTGGCGCGCCATTGCACTGCCTTACGACGGTGGCCTGACTTTTACGGCCATCCTGCCTGACAACCTGAGCACATTCGAATCGTCCTTGAACGCCGCCACGCTGGCCAGTATCGACAGCGCCCTCCAGCGCACCTACGTCGCCCTGACCTTGCCCCGGTTCAATATTCCGGGCGCCACCTTCAGCGTCAAGAGCGCGCTCCAGTCGCTGGGCATCAGCGCGCTCTTTAGTCCAGCAGCCGACCTTACGGGTATCTCGTCAACGAGCAAACCGCCCCTTTACGTCGGCGATGTTGCGCATCAAGCCTATATCAGCGTCGATGAAAAAGGCACGGAAGCAGCGGCTGCGACAGCAGTTGGTTTTGCTGGTGCAACGCAATACTCGCCGCAACCAGTCATCCTGACCATCGACAAGCCTTTCGTCTTTTTGATCCGCGACAACGCCACTGGCGCGATCCTGTTCCTGGGCCGCTACGTCGGCGGTTGATTGCCGCGCAGCGCAGCCTTCGGCCGGCGTTCAGGCCAAGCGCCATGTCGACAGGCCCTAAATCGCATGGCGTCAGCTTTTGCAATTTTGCGCGCTTTATCCGCCCAGATACGCCTGCAACACGCGCGGGTGGTTCAGCAGTTCGCGGCCTGCGCCGGACAGGGCGATGGCGCCGTTTTCCAGCACGTA
>WRJY01000040.1 GCA_009778355.1 Desulfovibrionaceae bacterium
TTGATGGCCAAGGCGCGCTCCGGCGGCCGCGCCATCAACAAGGAAGACGGCTACATCGCCGCCACGGCCGCCGTGCGTGGCTTCAGTGTTTCCACGCGCGACACCAGCCCATTTGAAGCGGCTGGTCTTCGCGTGATCGATCCGTGGGAAGAAACCCCATGAGCATGGCAAGAGAACTCTAAAGATTCAACCCTCCAGCCAGCCCTATCGGGTCTTGCTTGGCAAATCGCCCTATGTCCGGGTCGTAGTACCTGAAGGTGTTGTAGTGCAGCCCCGTTTCCGTGTCCAGGTATTGCCCTTGCAGTCTCAGGTTCTGCTGGCGCTGCTCCTGCGCGCCTTCGTAACGCTCGTAGTCTTGGTCCCATTGCTCGCGCACCGCGTTGCCCCACGCGCTGTAGCGCGCTTTCCAGACAATGTGCCCTTGCGCGCACGTCAGCTCTTCGGGCGCTCCGTTGATGTCGGTGTGAAAGTAGTAAATGTCTTGCGGCCCGATTTCCTTTTGGCCCTTGTGGTGTTCTATTCTGGCCAGCGGCGCGTAGCTGTGCTGGTCTTCATATACGGTGGTGGTGATTCGCTGGCCGCGCTCTTGCTGGATCATCCTCATGCCGCTCCAGATGAACCAGGTGGTTCCAATGCGGTCGCTTTTGCCGATGCGCCTGCCTAGCGCGTCGTAGTGGTAGCGCAGTTTCTGTATGCCCGTGCCGGGGCGGTTGCTTTCGCTTGCGATGAGTTGGTTTTCCGGGTTCCAGCGCAGGCGCAGGTCTTGGCGATTGCCGGAGATTTTGCGGATGATGCGCCCTCGCCTGTCGTAGTCGTAGTCTATGTCTTGCCATTGCCTCACCCGGTTGCCTTCCAGGTGGCCCGCTTGCAGGCTTTGGCCTATCCAGCCGGGCAGCGCGTTGTTGGCCGCGTCCCATTCAAAGTGTTCTTGTGCGTTGACGGGCGCGTGGCCGCGCCAGGCGTAGGCGTTGGGGGGGGCGCTGGCTCGGATGGCCTGTATGCGTCCGCTGCTGTCGTGTTGGTAGCTTTGCTCTCCCAGCAGCGTGTCGCGCCGTTGGGACAGGTGGCCCAGCGCGTCGTAGCGCCAGCCTTTGAGTAGGACGTCGCCCAGGCTTTGCCTCGGGTTGTCCAGCGCCTGCCATTCGAGGGCGGCGCGTTGTTGGGGGTTGGCCGCCCCGCGGCTGTCTGCGCTCAGCAGCGCGCGGCGTTGGCCGTAGCTGGCGCGCGCGCTCCAGTGGCGCAGCAGGCGCCCGGCCGCGTCCAGTTGCCTTTGGGTGTCTATGGCTCCTTGCGTGCGCGTGGTTTCCCGGTGCAGCGCGTCTCGCCCTATGTCGCTGATGAGCTGGCCGTCTATGTTGATTTGGTGCAGGTGCCCGCTGCCGTAGTACAGGTAGTTCAGCCGTTGGCCGCCAGGCAGCGTGGTTTGGGTGAGGTTGCCCAGTTCGTCTGTCTGGTGGCTCAGAGCTGTCTGGCGCGGGGCGCTCAGCAGTTGCCAGCCGCCGTCTTGCTGGATGCGCCAGATGGTTGTGTTTTCTCCAATCAGCCGCTGGGCGCTGTCGTGGCTGAACTGGATGCGGTCGATTAGCGGTAATTGTTCAAAGGGCGGTTGGGCGCCAGCGCCGGGGTTGTCGGCGGGGCGCAGGCGTCTTTCGATGGCGCTGATTTGTTCGCCCGGGCCATAGGCGTAGGCGGTGATGGTTTCAGCGGTGCGCCGGGCTGTCAGGCGGCCTAGCGCGTCGCGCTCTAGTTCGGTGCGCGCCGCATCGGGCGTGCCCGCCGCTTCGGTGATGGCAATGGGCAGACCCTGCCGGTTCCATTCGTATTCGGTGCGCAATCCGTCCATGCCCGTTTGCGCGCGCAGCCGGTCGGCCTGGTCGTATTCGAATCGGACTGGCTGGCCTTTGCCGTCAATCAGGGTGTGTATCCGTCCGGCGCTGTCGCGCTGCCACTGGGCGCTTTGGCCCGCGCTTTGGCGTTGCTCGATGACTTGCCCGGCTTGGTCATGGCGCCAGACTACGCTGGCGCGCAAGCCGTCTTTGCCCCGCTGCCAGCCGACGATCCGGCCTTGCGCGTCGCGCGTGACGCGCTCGCTGATGCCGTCGGGCGCTACTCGGGCGATCAGGCGGGAGGCGCTATCGTAGGCGTAGCGGGTGCGCCCGCCGTTGGCGTCGATGCGCTCGCTCAGTTGCCCGGCGCCGTTGTATTCAAAGCGCGTGAGGCGCCGCGAGCAGTCGCTGGCCCAGCGTAACTGGCCGTGCGGGCCGTGGCCCTGGGTGGATACGCCGCCGCGCTCGTCGGTGTAGGCAATGGTCTGGCCGTATTCGTCGCAGGCCCACTGGCGCTGCAAGTTGCCGGGAGCCTGCTCGCTGACGAGGTTGCCTTGCGTGTCGTAGTCCCAGCGCCATTGCCCGCCATCAAATCCGGTGCGCGTCAGCGGCAGTTCCCATTGTTCGTGCCAGGTCATGCGCTCGCTGCGGCCCAGAGGGTCGGTCTGGCCGGCGAGGTTGCCCGCGCTGTCGTATTCGAACAGGGTGCCCGCGCACAAGCCCGAAACCATCAGCAGGCAGAGCGTGATGAGGGCGAGGAAGTTGCGGCGCATGGGGGAAATTATGGGGATTGCGGCGCGCGCTCTCTAAAAAGGAGCTGGCCGCGCTTGCTGCTGGCAAATTTCAGCACGTTTCGTATCTGAAATCGGCTACTGGCTTGCGCGGGCAGCTATTGTTTTACGGCGGTGGGACTGGTTCGTCGGTTTGGGTTACTGGGTCTCGCTGTTGGGCAGATCGTGGTACGCGGGCTGTTACACAACAGGAAATTGCCGCAGCGGTGAGAAATCAACCTTCCAAATGTCAAGTTCGAACAGATTTCCCCGATCATCCAAGTTGACAGTAACCATCACCGGTACGCCGTCGCTATCGACGAACTCCTTTTCGATCAACTGCTCACCGAGACGACGCGGCCTCGCATCGGAAGCACAAAAACGCACGCTTCCCATTCCTCCATCATCCATTTCTTCAACGTGGGCGTTCACGAGAGAACAAAGAAACTTCGCTGCTTGAGGCTTCCCCGCAATCAGCGCCGTTAGCAGTGCTTTTTCCTCATTTTTTAACGATCTCATGACATCTATTCTCATCTCGGTGGCGTAATTCGCCCAACGTTAAGGATAGTGTCCAAAACTCATTTTTCGCAGCTCATTGATCGCGATGACAACCAAAGATGAGAACTCGGGGTCGGCCTCCATCATT
>WRJY01000041.1 GCA_009778355.1 Desulfovibrionaceae bacterium
CCCTCTCCCCAACCCTCCCCCGCGAGGGGGGAGGGAGAAAAACCGGGGGCGGTCATGAGCGCAGCGGTTGCCAGCCAGTCCCGGCGCGACGGCGCAGCCGCCGCGGTGCTGCCGTGGGTGATCGGCGCCATCATCGGCATCGACTATTTCGACAACGCACTGTTTTCCTTTTTCTCCATCTACATCGCCGGCGGCGTGAGTTCGGCGGTCGATGAACTGGTGTGGTCTTCCAGCGCCTATGCGCTGGGCGCGGTGCTGGGCATTTTGCAGCAGCGCCTGTGGGTCGAGCGCCTGGGCTACCGCTACTACCTGGCCATCAGCATGTTCGCCTTCGCGGCGGGCGGCATCGGCGCGGCGCTCAGTAACAGTCCGGTCGAACTCATGCTGGCGCGCGGCTGGCAAGGCTACTTTGTCGGGCCGCTTCTTGGCGGGTGCCGCATTCTGATCCAGCTCGGCATTGCGCCGCAGTGGCGCGTCTGGGCGGTGCGGCTGTTCATGTCGTTCATCGTTTTCGGCGGCGCGCTGGCGCCGATCATTGGCGCCTATCTGGTGGCCCATTTCGAATGGCGCTGGCTGTTTTACTGCACCGCGCCGGTGGCGGCGCTGGCGGGCGCGCTGGCGTTGTGGGTGGTGCCCGACATCGGCGACGTGGCGCCGCACGAGCGCACCGAGCCGCATTACGTGGCCTTCATCGTCTTTGCCCTGGCGCAGGCCGCATTTCAAGTGGCGTTGACGCGCGCGCGTTTCGAGCTGTTCCTTGGCTCGCCCACGCTCATCGGCCTGGTCGTCGCGGGCTTTGCCGGGTTGGGCTGGTTCGGCTATCACCAGTGGCGGCATCCCACGCCCTTGGTGCGGCTGCATGGCTTGCGGCAGGCCAGCTTTCGGGTCGGGCTGGCGCTGTACGTGGTCTATTACTGCCTGTCCACCGGCTACAGCTACCTGCTGCCGCGCCTGATGGAAGGCGGCCTGGGCTTCACGGTGGACGCTACCGGCTACTTCACCGGCACGATCGCGCTGGTCTGCGGGTTGCTGATATTCGTTTACATGAAGTTTTCCTCGCGCGTCACCCGCAAGCGCTGGCTGGTGGCGCCCGGTTTCGTCATTGCCGCGGCCGCCGGCTGGTGGCTGGCCCATTTGTCCCCGCAGGCCGGCCGCGCTCAACTGGCGGGGCCGCTGCTGTTGCGCGGGCTGATGATGCTTTTCGTGACCTTTCCGGTGGCCGGCATCACCTTTCGTTCCTTTCAGGGCGTGGACTACGCGCACAGCTACCGGCTGAAAAACCTGCTGCGGCAACTGGCCATTTCGTTTGCCACCGCCAGCGTGATCGCGCTGCAACAGCACCGCATCGCGCTGCACGAGACGCGGCTGTCCGAATCGGCCAACCTCGCCAACCCGGTTTTCATGCAGGCGCTGGACAGGCTCACGCGCGACTTCGAGGCCGCCGGCCATGCCGCCAGCCAGGCGCACGCCATGGCGCTGGCCGCGCTGTCGCAAACGCTCCAGCAGCAAGCCACTTTCATGGCCGCGCTCGACGGTTTCCAGGCGATGGCGGTCATCGCTCTGGTGATGGCGGTGTATGCCGCGTTTCGCAAGGCGCTGGACTGAGGGGCAAGCGCCGATGTCTTTTCATCAGGCGCGCGCCATCGTCTTTTCGAGTCAGCGCACAGGCTCCGCGGGCAGCCCGCCCAAGCGGGAGTCGGACAGGCCGCCTACTTTTGAATCGGTGAAGCCCGAGCGCGCAAAGCCGCTGGGACGCACGTCGAGGGTGATTTCGGTGAACGAGGGTTCGTCGCTGGACGGCTCTTCCTCGTCGGGCTGGGCGCGGTTGGGGTTGTAGCGGTCGATGTCGTTTTGCAGGCGCCACAGCAGGTTGGTGGGGGAATCGGCGTAGGCCAGGCCTTCCTTGCGGTCGATTTTGCCGGTGACGATCAGGCGGGCCAGGTCTTCCTCGAAGGTCTGCGAGCCTTCGGCCATGGAGTTGTCCATGGCTTCCTTGACGCTGTTGAAGTCGCCTTTTTCGATCAGGTCGGACACCAGTTTGGTGTTCAGCATGACCTCGACCGCCGGCACGCGGTTGCCGTCCACGGCGCGCACCAGGCGCTGCGAGACGATGGACTTGAGCGCGCCCGCCAGATCGCCCAGCAGGGTAGGGCGTACCTCGGCAGGGTAGAAGCTGAGCACGCGGTTGAGCGCCTGGTAGCTGTTGTTGGCGTGCAGCGTGGTCAGGCACAGGTGGCCCGATTGCGCGTAGGCGATGGCCGCGCTCATGGTTTCGCGGTCGCGCACTTCGCCGATCATGATGACATCGGGCGCCTGGCGCAGGGCGTTTTTCAGGCCGATGTGCAGCGCGCCGGTGTCGGCGCCGACTTCGCGCTGGTTGACGATCGAGCGGCGGTTGGTGAACACGTATTCGATCGGGTCTTCGATGGTCAGGATGTGGCCGGGCGCGTTCTTGTTGCGGTGGTCCAGCATCGAGGCCAGCGAGGTGGATTTGCCGGCGCCCGTGGCGCCGACCATCAGGATCAGGCCGCGCTTTTCCATCACCATGCGTTGCAGGATGCCCGGCAGGTTGAGCGAAGCGAGCGTCGGGATTTCGGGGGTGATGAAGCGCACCACCGCCGCGTAGGTGCCGCGCTGGCGCATGGCCGACAGGCGGTAGTTGCCCACGCCATAGATCGGCAGCGCCATGTTCAGCTCGCCCGTTTCCTTCAACTCCTCGATGCGGTTGGGCGGCACCACGTCCATCAGCAGGTTCATTACCGCGTCGGGCGGCAGCGGCTGGCTGTTGATGGGTATGCACTGGCCCTCGATCCGGATGGTGGCCGGCGCGTGCGCCGAGAGGTACACGTCCGAAGCCTTCTTGTCCGCCATCAGGCGAAGGATGCGCTCCATCATCGTGGCGGGCGGGGCGGGTTGCTGGTGGCTCATGTCGTGTCCTTGGCGGGGTTTGTGCGGTTTCATGGGCACCTGCACACAATGAAATCAGGCGCGGTTTTCATGTGCGGGCATTTACGAGGCAGCATACTGGGATCGGAGCAAGTTGTCGATGCTGGCCCTCACGCACATCCGTGCGCCCACGGTCTTGGCGATGATCGCGTGACACACAAATTCGCGCACCAAGCGGCTGCCGGGCAGCACCTTCAAGCAATTGTATTAGGGCCTGTTCACACTATTTTCATGGCGCCCGTTGCCCCGCAAAGGCAGTGGATGCAAGGCGCAGCCGGGTTGGACACCCGGCGAGGA
>WRJY01000042.1 GCA_009778355.1 Desulfovibrionaceae bacterium
GACATGGGCGAGCCGGTGAAGATTGCCGACCTGGCCCGCCTGCTGATCCGCCTGTCCGGCAAGGCCGAGCAGGACGCGCCCATCGTCTTCACCGGCCTGCGCCCCGGCGAAAAACTGACCGAAGAGCTGCTGGCCGACGACGAAACCACCGAGCCGACGCCGCACCCCAAACTGCGCGTGGCCAAAATCCCCCCCGCCGCCCCCGAAGCCGCCGCCGACATCGCCGGCTGGATTGAATCCCTCGGCCCATCGCCCGCCGCCGCCACCGTGCGCGACGGCCTGAAACAACGCTTGCCAGAGTACCGCCCGCAGCCAGCGGATTGCCCCCGCGTAGTGAACTGACGCCAATGCGCGCCCGTGCCGGGCGCGGCCAAAAAAAAAAGCGCCTTGCGGCGCTTGGAGGATTGAGATTTTGATGTTTGACTGGAAACCGGTGCCGCGTGGCCCGATCGTTGGTTGGCGATGTCTGAAATGTCTCCTCGGCCCCTCTGGTCACGACTGGCGTTGAGGGGCCAGCGGACTAAAGTGACTTCACTGTAACAACGAAGCCTGGCCGCCGGTATCGGGATTTGCCCGGATATGGTTAACCCTTGGTCTGACTGCTCAGCCGCCGGCGTTGGCGTCGCCGTCGTGCCCCAGTTGCGGCAGCATCGAGTCGGAGCCCAGGTGCAGCAGGCCGCTCTTGCCGTAGACCGCCAGCTTGCCGCGCGTGTCGGTGATGTCGAGGTTGCGCATGGTCAGTTGGCCGATGCGGTCGAGCGGGGAGAACGGGGCGTTTTCCACTTTTTCCATTGACAGGCGCTCGGGCGCGTAGGTCAGGTTGGGCGACTCGGTGTCGAGGATGGAATAGTCGTTGCCCCGGCGCAGTTCCAGCGTCACCTCGCCGGTGATGGCGCCCGCCACCCAGCGTTGCGCCGTTTCGCGCAGCATGATGGCCTGCGGGTCGAACCAGCGGCCCTGGTAGAGCAGGCGGCCCAGCTTGAGGCCGCCCACGCGGTATTGCTCGATGGTGTCTTCGTTGTGGATGCCGGTCACGAGGCGCTCGTAGGCAATGTGCAGCAGCGCCATGCCGGGGGCTTCGTAGATGCCGCGGCTCTTGGCTTCGATGATGCGGTTTTCGATCTGGTCGCACATGCCCAACCCGTGGCGGCCGCCGATGCGGTTGGCCTCCAGGAACAGCGCCACCGGGTCGGCGAATTCCTGGCCGTTCAGCGCCGCCGGGCGGCCCTCTTCAAAGCGCACGCGCACCTCTTCGGGCTGGACTTCGACCTCCGGCTTCCAGAACGCCGCGCCCATGATGGGCTGGACGATGCGGATGCCGCTGTCCAAAAACTCCAGGTCTTTCGCCTCGTGGGTCGCGCCCAGCATGTTGGAATCGGTCGAATAGGCTTTTTCTGACGACATCTTGTAGTCAAAACCGGCCTTCTGCATGAATTCCGACATTTCCTTGCGGCCACCCAGTTCGTCGATGAAGCGCTGGTCCAGCCAGGGCTTGTAGATTTTCAGCGCCGGGTTCGCCAGCAGGCCGTAGCGGTAAAAGCGTTCTATGTCATTTCCCTTGAACGTGCTGCCATCTCCCCAGATGTTCACGTCATCTTCTTTCATCGTGTTGACCAGCATGGTGCCGGTCACAGCCCGGCCCAGCGGCGTGGTGTTGAAGTAGGTGGCGCCTGCGGTGCGGATGTGAAAAGCGCCGCACTGCAAGGCGGCAATGCCTTCATTGGCCAGCGGGGCGCGGCAGTCGATCAGGCGGGCCTTCTCGGCGCCGTATTGCAGGGCCTTGCGCGGAATGGCGTCGTAATCGGCCTCGTCGGGCTGGCCCAGGTTGGCGGTGTAGGCGTAGGGCAGGGCGCCTTTCTGGCGCATCCACAACAGCGCGGCGCTGGTGTCCAGGCCGCCGGAAAAGGCGATGCCGACCTTCTGGCCGGCGGGCAGGGATTGGAGGATGGTGGTCATGAGGGGTGCAAAGTGCGCGTCTGCAACGGCTGGAAGCGGGCAACCGTCTATTGTCGCTGAACAGGCGCTTGCGGCCTTTCACCGGAGAGGATCACCCTTTGGCTGCCGCGCTTTCCTGAATCCATCGTGCCGCCTTTTCCGCCATCATCAGCGTCGGGCTGTTGGTGTTGCCGCTGGTGATGACGGGCATGGCGCCGGCGTCGGCCACGCGCAGGCCAGCCACCAGGCCACCGGCGCCGTCGCGCAGTTGCAGGCGCGAGTTCAATACCGCCATCGGATCGCCGTCGCGGCCCATTTTGGTGGTGCCGACGGGGTGGAAGATGGTGCTGGCGATGTCGCCGGCCAGCCGCGCCAGATCGTCGTCGCTCTGGTACTGCGCGCCGGGCTTGAATTCTTCGGGCGCGAAGCGGGCCAGGGCGGGTTGACTCATGATGCGGCGGGTGACGCGCAGACTGTCGGCGGCGACCTGACGGTCTTCGCCAGTGGCGAGGTAGTTGGGCGCGATGGCGGGCGCGTCCTGAAAGCGCGGGCTGCGGATGCGCACAGTGCCGCGGCTGGTGGGGCCCAGGTTGCACACGCTGGCGGTGATGGCCGCAAAGCGGTGCAGCGGTTCGCCGAAGGCGTCCAGGCTGAGCGGCTGCACGTGGTATTCGATGTTGGGCCACTCGAAGGCAGGCGACGAGCGCGTGAACGCGCCCAATTGGCTCGGCGACATGCTCATCGGGCCGCTGCGGCGCAGCAGGTATTGCAGGCCGATGGCGGCTTTGCCCCAAGGCGTGCTGGCCAGTTGGTTGAGCGTGCGCGCGCCGCGCACTTTATAGACCGAGCGGATTTGCAGGTGGTCTTGCAGATTGGCCCCCACGCCCGGCAGGTCGGCAGCCACCTCGATGCCGTGCTGGCGCAGCAGTTCGGCTGGGCCGATGCCCGACAACTGCAAGATTTGCGGCGAGCCGATGCTGCCGGCGGCCAGAATCAGTTCGCCGCCGGGGACCAGGCGCGGCTGGCGCATTTCGGCGCCGCTCCACACCTCGGCGCCGGTGCAGCGCAGGCCGCTGGATGGATCGCGCTCCAGCAGCAGGCGCGCGACTTGCGCGCCGGTCCACAGCGTGAAGTTGGGCCGCGCCAGGCAGGCGGGGCGCACGAAGGCCTTGGCCGCGTTCCAGCGCCAGCCGGCTTTCTGGTTGACCTCGAAGTAACCCACGCCTTCGTTGTTGCCGCGGTTGAAATCGTCAGTGGCGGGGATGCCGGCCTGTACGGCGGCTTGGGCAAAAGCGTCGAGCACATCCCAGCGCAGGCGCTGCTTTTCCACCCGCCA
>WRJY01000043.1 GCA_009778355.1 Desulfovibrionaceae bacterium
AAGCGGTGAGCTTCATCGAAGTCGCAAAAGTCAATATCCATGCGGTTCTCGTGAAGATTGCAAGCGGTCAACTGCCGTTTCTAGGTTCAGTGGCTGCGATGGTCTTGCTTGCGGCCCAACCCTTTGGGCAAAGATACCTTTTTGGGCGGTCTGCGGCGTTGCGGCGCTTGCCCATGGATGGACCATGAGCGGCGCGCCGCGCCTTGCATCCCATCGCCGAAAAGGTGTCTGCGCGACGGCGAAAAGACACTGAACAGGCTTTTATAGGGAATGTCCCTATGGACAACAAGAGGGATGCACTTACAATTCTATTTCAGATTACCCGTTTCTGTAATACCGCAACCAACTCCGGAGGACGATAAGACTGGTCGTCAATATGATTCAGTTGACAAGCCCCGGCGGCGTATTGGTCTTATGGATTGAATGATGTTTGAATACTTTTTTCAACTCATAGGTGTGGAGCCGCATATTTTCTTGCTCTTGATCGCCGGATCGGCATTTGCAGGTTTTGTGGACTCGATCTGCGGCGGAGGAGGGCTTATTTCCATTCCTGTATTGTTGATGGGTGGATTTACGCCTGTTCAGGCTATCGCGGCAAATAAACTTCAAGGGACATTGGGGGCGCTTGCCTCGACGCAGTATTATTTGAAAAAGGGGGTAATCGACATTCATGTTTTGTGCAAGATTGCGGGAGGGGCTGCTGTCGGCGGTCTATTGGGAACAATTGCGGCAAATGTCATCGGCAATCACTTTATGGGAAAAATCATGCCCATGATGCTTATTGCCATGGCTGTTTATTTTGCCGTCTCACCCGATGTCAGCGACCAGGAATGCAAACCACGCTTGGGATTGTTTGTCATGGCGGCGACGTTGATTCCACTTATTGGGTTTTACGATGGTTTCTTCGGTCCTGGAGCCGGGACATTCTATCTGATAAGCCTGATTTCGATTGCGGGTTTCGCAATCACAAAAGCAATGGCGTATTCGAGAATCTTGAACCTGGTAAGTAATGCCGCATCATTGATTTTATTTATTGCGCTTGGTAAAATGGTATGGGGGGCTGGTGTTGCGATGTCGCTTGGCGAGGTCGTTGGTGTCTATGCGGGTTCACACCTTGTCCACAAACACGGTGCGCGTCTTGTGCGTCCACTGGTGGTAATTGCTTGCGTGGCGATGGCAATCAAATTCATAATGCAATAAATCAAGGGTTGAAATATATTGACATACCTGTTCTTGGTGCTGGTCAGAACTGTTGACCACTTGGCGCCGAAAGAAACCGGGCAATGACGCACCCTGGCGTCAGGCTTTCGCTGACGTTTGCCGCCGCGCCCGGCGGCCCAAGGCGAGAACAGCGACGAGTGCGGCCATGAAACCCGATGCCGCGCCGACGCCCAGCGCCCAGCGCGGCCCCCAATGATTGGCCACCCAGCCGACGATCGGCGCGCCGATGGGCGTGCCGCCCAGCCCGATGCCCAGACGCAGCGCCATCACGCGCCCGCGCATGGCCGGTTCGGTCGTCAGTTGCATCAGGCTGTTCGACGTGTTGGTGATGGTCATCGTCGCCACGCCGATGATGACCAGCGCGCCCGCAAAAAACCAATAACCCGGCGCCAGCGCCGCCAGCGCGCAGCCCGCGCCAAAAACCGCCGCGCCAGTCAGCAACAGGGAAAACCGGGGCTGCTCGCGGCGGGCGCCGAGAAGCGCCCCCATCACCGTGCCGATGGCCATGATCGACGACAAAATGCCGTAGCCGTGCGCATCCGTGTGGAAAGCGCCAACGGCCATGGTGGAGATGAAAATCGGGAAGTTCAGACCGAAAGTTCCGATGAGAAACAGCATGACCAGGGTCGCCTTGAGATCCGGGCGGCCCCATGCATAGCGAATCCCCTCGGCAAAGCCGCCCGTGGCCCGCTTCGCCCTGGCGATCGGGCGCAACTCGGCGATGCGCAGGAAGGCCAGCGAGATCAGCACCGCGACGAAAGACGCGCCGTTGAACAGAAAAGCCCAGCCGGTGCCGATGGCGGTGATGAGCAGGCCGGCAACGGCTGGCCCAATCATCCGCGCGGCGTTGAACGAGGTGGAGTTGAGCGCTACCGCGTTGTGCAGGTCTTGATCCGCGACCAGTTCCCCGACGAAGGTCTGGCGCACCGGCGCGTCAAACGCCGCCGTGCAGCCAAACAGAAGGGCAAAGAGGTACACATGCCAGAGCCGTACCAGGCCAGTGACCGTCAACGCCCCCAGCGCCAGGGCAAGAATGCCCATCGCCGCCTGGGTGACAAGCAGTAGCCGGCGCTGATCGAACCGGTCTGCGGCGGAACCGGTCCACGGCAGCAGCAGGAACTGCGGCCCGAATTGCAGCGCCATGACCCAGCCGACGGCCGCGGCGTCGTGATCGGTCAATTGGGTAAGCACCAGCCAATCCTGGGCCGTGCGTTGCACCCAAGTGCCGACATTGGAGACGAAGGCGCCGATGGCCCAGAGCCGATAGTTGAAGCCGCGCAAAGACCGGAAAACGCCCGCGGCGGGCGCCTTCACGACGGAGGCTCCGACCGATTGCCGCCATGAAAGCGGCCAAAGTGACGGGCGGAAAAAAGCGCGATCAGCAGCGCGCCGGCGCCCAGCGCAGCGGCGTCGGCGGTGTTGCGCCACGCGAAATCGCCAACCCAACAAGTCAGCAGATAGCCGATGAGCAGATTGCAAAACCCCCAGAGCACATTGACGGTGGATGAAGACAGACCTTCTCCCGGCGGTTTGGCGAAGGGGCTTTGAAACGGCCTGCCCGTCATGCCGCTGACGACATGGGGAAGCGCGTTGGCGAGGAAGGCGCCGCCAAGAAAATGGGCGATGAGCGAAAGCCAGGTCATATCAGTTGTCCATGCCGCGCCAAGACCGGGGCGAGCATGACTTGCCGGTGACGCTCGCTTCCCCTGCTCATGCCGCGTGGATGCCGCTGGTTTTTGGAATTGTCCGCTTTTTGCCTTGCCTGAGCAAAGTCCGAGGCACAAATTTGCATCTGTTGGCACTCGCGGGCAACGTGCGCCAAAATGCAGGCCGTGCGATGGGCGTGGTGGGGTCGTTGGCGTGGTCGAGTTGTCATCGCCTCCGCAACCCGTCAGACTCAAGCCGAAGGCACAGGCCAGCGCCGTCAATTTGCGTGCATGGACAGTAGTCGCTCCTGCAAAATTCATTTCCCGCTCAAACGGCAGTTGCGCGAGCCGATGTTGGGGGCATTTCAGGCCACCAGAGCGCTTTGAGCCAGCCACAGCCGCAGCAAAATCAGGCGCGCAAAAAG
>WRJY01000044.1 GCA_009778355.1 Desulfovibrionaceae bacterium
GGGGGGGGGGGGGGGGGGGGGGGCCCAGCGGCGTGTCCGATGGTGACGCCGCTGCCCCCATCCCAACCTTCCCCCAGAGGGGGAAGGAGCAAGAGTTCGCATGGAGGCGCCGCTTGCCCTCTCCCCCGCCCCTCTCCCGCAAGCGGGCGAGGGGAGAAAAACCGAGCCCTCAAGGGATTGCCTTGCGAATTGCCATCAGGACTACGAAAAAAGGAGCTTGCCGCGCTTGTTCCCATTGATTTTCAGCATGTTTCGTACCGCAAATCCTTGGCTGGCAGGCGCGGGCAGCTATTGTTTTTCTCCCTCCCCCAGAGGGGGAAGGAGCCAAACAACGTAAAAAACCATGAAAGTGATCTGCATCGCCGGCTACTCCAATTGCGGCAAAACGCATCTGATCGAGCGCCTGATCGCGGCGCTGAAGGCGCGCGGGCTGCGCGTGTCCACCATCAAGCACGCGCACCACAGCTTTGACATCGACCATCCCGGCAAGGACAGTTTCCGCCACCGCGCGGCGGGCGCGTTCGAGGTGGTGGTGGCGTCTGACACCCGGCTGGCGCTGATGCGCGAGTTCGAGCGCCAGACGCCGCTGGGCGTGCATGGCTTGCTGGCCGAGCTGGATCACGGCGTGGACTGGGTGCTGGTCGAGGGCTTCAAGAGCAGCGAATTGCCCCGGCTGGAGGTCTGGCGCGCCGCGGCGGGCAAGCCGGCGCGGTATCCTGAAGACGGTCTGGTGGCGGCCATCGCCACCGATTCGCCCGGCCAACTGCCGCAGGCGCCCCGCTGCCCGGTGCTCGACTTGAACGACACCGAGGCCGTGGCGCAATGGCTGCTGGCGCACGGCGGCCGGTTTGAATACCCATTGAACAGCACCTGAGGCTCATCATGTCTGAAAGCACTGTCCGCCCGTCCATGATCGCGCTCGACGATGCGCTCGCGCGCCTGCTGGAGCAGGCCGCGCCGCTGGCCGAAACCGAGACTGTGTCCATCTCCGAGGCCGACGCCCGCGTGCTGGCGCGCTCGGTCGTGTCGGCGCTGCAAGTGCCGCCGCACGACAACTCGTCGATGGACGGCTACGCGGTGCGCGCGGGCACCGTGGTGGCTTCTGGCGTGGAACTGGCGGTGTCGCAGCGCATTCCCGCCGGCCACTTCGGCGAGCCGCTGGCGCCCGGCAGCGCGGCGCGCATCTTCACTGGCGCGCCCATGCCCGCCGGCGCTGATGCGGTGGTCATGCAAGAGGACGCCGAGCCGCTCGAAGGCGGCGCGCGCGTGCGCATCAACGCCGTCCCCGAACCGGGCCAATGGGTGCGCCGGGCCGGCGAGGACGTGATGCGCGGCGCCGTGGTGCTGAAAAAGGGCGAGCGCCTGTCGCCCGCCAGCCTGGGGCTGGCCGCCGGCGTCGGCATGGCGCAACTGGAGGTGACGCGCCGGCCGCGGGTGGCGCTGTTTTCCACCGGTGACGAATTGGTGACGCCCGGCGCCATCCAGCCCGCGCAAATGCCGCCGGGCGCCATCTACAACTCCAACCGTTTCTTTCTGGCCGCGCTGCTGCGCCGCCTGGGCTGCGTCGTGCAAGACTTCGGCGCCGTGCCCGACCGGCTGGGCGCTACCGTGCTGGCCCTGAAGTCAGCCGCGCGCGAGCACGATTTGATTCTGACCAGCGGTGGCGTTTCGGGCGGCGAGGAAGACCACGTCAAGCCCGCCATCGAGCGCCTGGGCACGCTCGATTTATGGAAGATCGCCATCAAGCCCGGCAAGCCTTTTGCTTACGGGTACATTGCGCGGCCTGATGGCGCGGCGGCGCACTTCATGGGGCTGCCGGGCAACCCGGTGTCGAGCTTCGTCACCTTTTTGCTGCTGGTGCGGCCATTTCTGCTGCGCTTGCAGGGCGCCAGCCGGCTGGACGCGCCGGCGCTGGCGCTGCGCGCCGACTTCGATTGGCCCCGGCCCGGTACGCGGCGCGAATTCCTGCGCGCCCGCCGCAACGCCCGCGGCGGGCTGGACTTGTTTGCCAACCAAAGCTCCGGCGTGCTCACGTCGGTGAACTGGGCCGACGGGCTGATCGACCACCCCGCCGGCAGCGCCATCGCCCGGGGCGACACCGTGCGCTTCATTCCATTCGCCGAGTGGCTGGCATGAATATGAAAACCATCACCATCCGTTATTTCGCCGCCATCCGCGAGGCGCTGGGCACTGCCAGCGAAACCATGGCGACTGATGCACCCACCCTGGCCGCCTTGCGCGACGAACTCATCGCCCGCGGCGGCCCGCACGCTGCGGCCCTGGCGCGCGGCAAGGCCATGCGCATCGCGCTCGAACACGTGATGACCGACGAATCCGCCGCCTTGTCCGACGGGGTGGAGGTGGCGTTTTTCCCGCCGGTGACGGGGGGGTGATTCGGCCCCGGATTGGCGCGGCTTGCCGAAAATTCTGGAAGTAACCCATGATCGCGACCGATCAAAAGCAATCGCTCCAATTGCTGCTCGATGAAATTGACCGCGGCAAGGCCATGCTCGATGCAGCCCGCCCGTTACCCACGCACGCCCTTGCGTCGCTGCGCGATCAACTCGCGCTGGAATGGACGTACAACTCCAATGCGATCGAGGGCAACACGTTGACGCTGTCTGAAACAAAGGTTGTTTTGGAAGGCATCACCATCGGCGGCAAGTCATTGCGCGAACACCTCGAAGCGGTCAATCACCGCGATGCCATCGGGCACGTGGAAGCACTCGTCAGAAGCAGGAATACGCTGACCGGGCAAGATGTTCTGGCCATGCACCAACTTGTCCTCAAGGGGATCGATCCAAACGAAGCGGGCCGCTACCGCCGTGAAAACGTCATCATCACCGGCGCCAGCGTCAGGCCAGCCCATTTTTTGCAAGTGCGCGAAGAGATCGAGGCGCTTGTGGATTGGCGCGGCAAGGCGCAAGCCATGCACCCTATTGGGCGGGAGGCTGAGTTTCATGCCAGATTTGAAAGAATTCATCCGTTCGTCGATGGCAACGGGCGCACGGGCCGTTTGCTGCTCAATCTTGAATTGATGAAGGAAGGCTATCCGGCAGCCGTCATCCGAAAAGAGGACCGGCTGGCGTATTACGCGGCCTTGGATGAGGCCGGCGTGGCCGGGGATTACGCGGGTATCACTGCTCTCGTGGCTGCTGCGGTCAAGCGATCCATTGACCTGTATTTGGAAACATTGGATTTGAACACTCGCTGAACCATTAGGGCCTGTTCACACTATTTTCATGGCGCCCGTTGCCCCGCAAAGGCAGTGGATGCAAGGCGCAAACCGCAGCCGGGTTGGAC
>WRJY01000045.1 GCA_009778355.1 Desulfovibrionaceae bacterium
TTGCAGGCATGAGCCTGCTGCGTCCTCGCGCCTTGCCTGGCACGCCGATCACGGCACTGGCGAGCGCGTCCAACTGCCGTTTCTAGGTTCAAGCGTGTCTCCGGCGGAAAAGCATTCAGGCAAATCAGGCACGGCCTTGGCGCAATTGCTCAAGCGCACGGGATTTACTTTTCTTTACCGGCAGTTCAAAGCGCCCTGCCCTGCGCGCGCCATCATTGCCCCAATTTTGAGAATGACATGACCACTCAGCGCCTGTTGATGATCGAAGACGACGCCCGCCTGGCGGCAATGGTATCGGCGTACCTGACCCAATCGGGCTACGCCGTGACGCACGCGGGCGACGGTGAATCGGGCCTGACGGCGATTCAGGACAAGCTGTTCGACCTGGTGGTGCTGGACCTGATGCTGCCCGGCATCGACGGCCTGGAAGTCTGCCGCCGCATCCGCGCGCTGCCCGGCGACTTGGCCCACATGCCGGTGCTGATGCTGACCGCCAAGGGCGACCCGATGGACCGCGTAGTCGGCCTGGAACTGGGCGCCGACGACTACCTGCCCAAGCCTTTCGAGCCGCGCGAATTGCTGGCGCGCATCCGCGCCGTGCTGCGCCGCCGCCAGCCCGGCGCCAGCGCCGAGCACAAACTGATGCGCTTCGGCACGCTCGAAATCGACCGCGACGCCCGCGCCGTCACCGTCGGCAGCCAGCCGGTGGAGCTGACCAGCTACCAGTTCGACCTGCTGGTCACCCTGGCCGAGCGCGCTGGCCGGGTGCTCTCGCGCGAGCAGATCATGGAGGCCGTGCGCGGGCGCGAACTGGAAGCGTTCGACCGCTCGATCGACGTGCACATGGGCCGCATCCGCGCCGCCATCGAAGCCGACGTGAAAAACCCCAAGCGCATCCTCACCGTGCGCGGCGTGGGGTACGTGTTTGCCAAGCAGCAGGACTGAAATGGTCAAGCTGTTTACCCGCCGCCTTTACCTGCGCATCTGGCTGGCCGCGCTGGCCGGCGTGGTCGTGGTCGTGCTGGCGGCGGGCCTGGCTTGGCAGATGGTGGAAGACCGGCGCGCACAGCAACAGCAGCAGCAACCGCTGACGCGCGACGTGACCATGCGCGACGGGCAAAACCAGCTCATCGGCAGCGGCCAGTGGCAACGCGCCGGCACGCCGGGCGAGCCGCTGGAAGCCTTCACCATCACGCTGGACGATGGCCGGCAATTCACCATGGAGCTGGGGCCGCGCCCCAATCCGCGCCCAGGCCAGCAACGCCACCGGCAGCCGACGCCGTTCTGGCTGCATCCGCAGACCGGCATTTTCTGGCTGCTGGGCATGATCGGGCTGGCGACGGCGGCCGGCCTGTTCCCGGTGGTGCGGCGGCTGACCACCCGGCTGGAGGGCCTGCAACGCAGCGTGCAACGCTTCGGCGAAGGCGACTTGTCGGCGCGCGCGCCGGCCGATGGCGGCGAAGACGAGGTAGCTGACCTGTCGCGCCGCTTCAACGCCGCCGCCGAACGCATCCAGAACCTCATGGACTCGCAGGCGGCGTTGCTGCGCTCGCAAAAATCGCTGCTGGCCAATGCGTCGCACGAACTGCGCTCGCCGCTGGCGCGCATCCGCATGGCGCTGGAGCTGAGCCAGGGCCAGGCCAGCGCCGCGCGCGAAGAAATTTTGCGCAACATCGCCGAGCTGGACCAGTTGGTCGATGAAATTCTGTTGGCCAGCCGCCTGGACGCGCGCGAGGCCGACCTGGGCACCGTCGAGGAAGTGGACCTGATCGGCCTGCTGGCCGAGGAATGCGCGCGCGCCGGCATCGCCATGGAACTGCCGCCCGGCACCACCCAAGTGCTGGTTTGCGGCGTCGTCAAGCTGCTTCGGCGCGCCGTGCGCAACCTGCTGGAAAACGCCGTGCGGCATGGCGGGCGAAACGGCGAAGCCAGCGCCGAGTTGCAAGCCGTCGATGGCTGGGCCGTGCTGCGCGTCAACGACCGCGGCCCCGGCGTGCCGCCCGCCCAGCGCCAGCGCATCTTCGAGCCGTTCTACCGCCTGCCCGGCGCCAGCGAGCGCGAAGGCGGCGTCGGACTCGGCCTGGCGCTGGTCAAATCCATCGCCGAACGCCACCGCGGCGCCGTGAGCTGCGACAGCCGCGAAGGCGGCGGCGCGCGTTTCACGCTGCGGCTGCCGCTGATCAGCCGTTTTTAGAGCCTGTTTACGCTATTTTCATGGCACCCGTTGCCTCGCAAAGGTTTCTCAAGCCGGTGAGTCTTCAGGAGTTGATGATGAGGTAACTGGCGCTGCGGATCGGCCATCACAGGTTTGCAGCAATTTCAGGTAGTCGAAATACCTGTCCGCAATGGTTGGCGACCCCAGGGTGACGGAAATCAGGAGTTGGCCGCCTTCGGCGGAAGACACGGCGGCCAGGTTGAAGACGGACGGGGACAGGCTGCCGGTTTTCCCGCCGCGATAGCGGGGCGCCGCAAAAGCCGGGACGGCGCGCGCGGTCGGTGAATGAAACGCGGACTCCACGGTCAGTCTGCGTGCGTTGGGGCCTGATATGTTCAGGCAGGATGCCTCATGGCCCCATATGCTGGTGATCGGCTGGCAGGCCAGGCATTGCATGACCAGCAGCGACAGATCGCGCGCGGTCGATCGCTGTCCGGGCGCGGCCAGGCCGGATGGATTCAGGAAATGAGAGCTTGACATGTTCAGGCGCTGCGCCGTGGCGTTCATTTCGGCAACGAAGCGTTCCATTGGCGTGCGCCAGGCATTCGGCTCCAGTTCCAGCAACAGTTGGCCGAAGGTGCGAGCCATCATGTTGGCTGTCATGTTGGACGATGGCAGCAGCAGGTTGGCCAGGCTGTCTGAAAACGAAAGCCGGTCTCCGGCAAGGAGGTTGTGGCCGGAACCCGCCGCTTCATCTTCCCTGGTCATTTCCAGGATCATGGTGTCTGCCCGTCCGGTTTTTTCCGCGATACCGACCGCGACCAACGCGGTCAGCAGTTTGGTGATGGATGCGGGCGCCATCACGCGGTCGGCGTCTTTTTCGTGGATGACGGTTGCCGCGCTGTCTGTCAACAGGACGCAAATGGCGCTCGCAGCCGAAATGCCGGCCAGCGCCGCTTGCGTATCGCGCGGCGGACTTGCGCGTAAATGCAGTGAAATTTTCTCGGGCAGCACCCATTGATCCAGGATTTTCTTCCCGTGCATGACCCGGCAATGAATGGCAAGCTCGCAGGTCCTGAGTTGGCCCGGCGGCGGCGGGCGCAAGCCGATGACATCGTGGTAAAGCACGCCGGCTTGCCAGCGGCTGGGG
>WRJY01000046.1 GCA_009778355.1 Desulfovibrionaceae bacterium
CAGCGACCGTGGCAGCCAGTATTGCAGCCATGAGTTTCAGGCGCTGTTGAAGCAGCAGGGCATGCGCAGTTCCATGAGCCGCAAGGGCAGCCGTGCTGTCGGCGCTGGCGCTGGCCACCCACGTCACGCCCATCGACTGGTCGCCAACCATGCTGGCCGCGCTGGGCTACAACGCGGTACTGGCAACGGTGCTGGGCTGGGCCTTGTGGCTGTTCGTGCTGCGCGCGCTGCCGGCGGGCATCGCCGGGTTTTCGACCCTGATGATCCCGATCATGAGCGTGTTGTGGGCGTGGCTGCTGCTGAGCGAACAACCCGACGCCGCCGAAGCTGGCTCCAGACATGGCCAGGCGAGGAGTTTCCTGGCTGCTGGCGCAAGCTCAACGCGGCCGCGTATCCGCGAAGCTGGGCCGCTGCATCAGCTTGTCGTGGAGCTGGCCCAGCGCGGGGTGTTCGCCGCGCCAGTCGAGTTCGGGGAAGCGAAAGCCGATCCAGCCCAGCGCGCAGCCCACGGCGATGTCCGACAGGCTCAGGTGAATGCCGCTGCAATAGGGCTTGCTGCCCAGCCCCTGGGCCATTGCGGCCAGCCCGGCGAGGACCTTGCCGCGCTGGCGCTCCATCCAGGCCGCGCTGCGCTCGGTGTCGCTGCGTTTGGGCCAGGTGGCCTCCATGCGCCAGAGAACGCCCGCGTCCATCACGCCATCGGCCAGCGCCTCCCAGGTTTTGACCTCGGCGCGCTCGCGGCCCGAGGGCGGAATGAGCCTGCCGATGGGCGAGAGCGTGTCCAGGTACTCGACGATCACGCGCGAGTCGAACATGGCCTCATTGCCTTCCGTCACCAGACAGGGCACCTTGCCCAGCGGGTTGGAGCGCGCGATGGTGGTGTCGTCGGCCCAGACGTTTTCCTCGACGAACTGGCACTCGAGCCGCTTCTCGGCCAGTACTACGCGCACCTTGCGCACATAGGGGCTGGTGGTGGATCCGATGAGTTTCATGCGCGAGTGTTGGCTGGAGTTTGCGATGACCGGCCATTCTAGGGCCTGTTCACGAATACCCGCACACGAATACCCGCTCATGCAATCGTGCCTTTGCACCCTGGATGCGAAGACGCGATGCCCTGCGCCTAAACCTGCCGTCCGCGCGGCAGCGGGGGGTTGGCGGCGAAGTATTTGCGTATGCCGTCGATCAGCGCGTCGGCCAGGCTGTTTTGGTAGCTGTCGCTGCGCAAGCGGCGCTCTTCGACGGGGTTGCTGATGAAGGCGGTTTCGACCAGTACGCTGGGCACGTCGGGTGAGCGCAGCACGGCGAAGTTGGCGCGTTCGACGCTGCCTTTGTGCAGGCGCCCGACGCTGCCGATCTGGCCCAGCACGGCGTTGCCCAGGCGCAGGCTGTCGCGGATTTGCGCCGTGGTGCTCATGTCGAGCAGCACGCGCTGCACATGCGTGTTCTTGGCGTTGACGTTGACGCCGCCGATGCGGTCGGAGTCGTTTTCCTTTTGCGCCAGCCAGCGCGCGGCGGTGCTGGAGGCGCCGCGCTCGGACAGCGCGAAAACGCTGGCGCCGCTGGCGTCGGGGCGCAGGAAGGCGTCGGCGTGGAGGCTGATGAACAGGTCGGCGCCCACGCGGCGCACTTTTTCGACCCGCGTGTCCAGCGGCACGAAGAAGTCGGCGTCGCGCGTCAGGAAGGCGCGCATCGGGTTGCCGGCCACGGCGCTGGCGTTGATGCGGCTGCGCAGCTTGAGGGCGATTTGCAGTACCACGTCTTTCTCGTGCGTGCCGCCGGGGCCGGTGGCGCCGGGGTCTTCGCCGCCGTGGCCGGGGTCGATGGCGACGATGATGAGGCGGCTGGCGCGCGCGCTGTCGCCGCGCTGCGCCGGCGCGTTGGCGGCGGCGCTGCCGTCGGTGCGGGCCATCTGGCTGGCGCGCTCGGTCTGGCGCGCGATCAATTCGCCCAGCACGTCGGGCGCGGCGGGGTCGGCAGGGCGCGGGGCGGCGGGTTCCTTCATGCGCTCGGCGATCAGCGCCTCCAGTGGGTCCACCGGATGGGCCGGGTAGAGGTCGAACACCAGCCGGTACTGGTACGCGGCCACCGGCGCCAGCGTGAAGACCTGGGGTTTGATGTCGTGCTTGAGGTCCACCACCAGGCGCACCACGCCGGGCGCGTTCTGGCCGACGCGGATGCCGGCGATGTTGGGGTCGTCGGCGCGCACCTTGGCTACCAGTTCGCGCAGTGCGGGGTTCAGTTCCAGCCCGTCGATGTCCACCGCCAGCCTGGGCGGCGAGCCGACCATGCGGTGCGTGGCCTTGAGCGCGGTGTCCGATTCGATGGTGACGCGCGTGTAATCCTGCGCCGGCCAGATGCGCACGGCCACGATGCCGGCGCCGCGCGCAAGGTGCCGGCTGCCCAGCAGCAGCGCCAGCGCGCCGCCTTGCAGCAGGGCGCGGCGGCGCGTCATGCGTTCACCTCGGCCAGCAGGCGCACGCCCAGGGCCGTCGGCGCCGACAGCGCCACGGCGCGCGAGCCGTCGGCGCGCGCCTCGATGCGCAGCGCCAGGTCGGGCGCGGGCAGCGCGGCGGCGGTGTTTTCCGGCCATTCGGCCAGCTTCAGGCCGGGCGCGGCGAACAGCTCGCGCAAGCCCGCGTCTTCCCATTCGCGCGGGTCATTGAAACGGTAAAAATCGAAATGCGACACGGCCAGGCCATCGGGCGTCTGGTGCGGTTCGACCACGGCGTAGGTGGGGCTTTTGACGCGCTCGGTTACCCCGAGGGCGCGCAGCAAGTGGCGCACGAAAGTGGTCTTGCCCGCGCCCAAATCGCCTTGCAGCGTGACGAAGGCATTGCGCAGTCCGGGCCGCGCCGCCAGGCGGGCCGCGAAGGCGGCGGTGTCGGCCTCGGTGCGCCAGTGCAGCGCGGCGGAGCGCGATTGGTTGGACAACGGTGTCACGTCGATACTGGCATTGCGCACGATGCTGCTATTTTCATAGCATTCAGGGGTCGCCGTCAACCCGCTGGTCATTTTGACCGCCTGCCGTGTCCAGCGGTTGAGCGCGGTATGCTGCAATCGGTGGGCGTGTTGTCATTGAACCTAAAAACGGCAGTTGGATGCGCCCGCCAGTGCCGTGATCGGCGTGCCAGACAAGGCGCGAGGACGCGGCAGGCTCGTGCCTGCAAGGACGAGTAACGCCGTATGGCGCGTCGAGCGCGACGCTGGCGGGTGCATAGCGTTCTCACCCAAATGGTGAGGTCGAGCTAAGTCAAAAACCTCTGTGTTCATAAGAGGTTACGAGGGCAAATAAGCGGTCAACTGCCGTTTT
>WRJY01000047.1 GCA_009778355.1 Desulfovibrionaceae bacterium
CAGTCCCGCGTCCAGGCCCAACTGGACGGCCTGCGCCTGTCACGCCTGGCCGGCACGCTCGACGAGCCCCGCCTGCAACGCCTGAACGCCGCGCTGGGAGACAGGGGGCGATAGCAGGGCCATCGCATTAAAAATGCGGGCAATGCAGTCAGGCGCGGCGCGGTTTTACTCCTTCCTCCGCTTGCGGAGGAGGGAGCAAGAAAGATCACGCTCAACGCTCAACGCCAAACGCTCAACGCCACTTTCTTGCTCCTTCCCCTGCGAAGCCTACCGTATGCTAAAGCGCGCCGCGATATTTCGCGGCGCGCTTTACCTGATGCCCGCCGACGGGCCGCCCCTAGGCGGGCAAGCCCCCTTGGGGGGCAGCGCAACGGGCGCAGCCGTGGAGCGTGGGGGCGTCATGAGCTTCCTCCAGCAATCACGCGCAGGCCGGCGCGCACGGTCAGGCGCTGGGCAATGGCGGTCAGCTCGGCCTCGGGCGCGCCATCCGGGTGCCAGGCGCGCAGCAGGGCCACGCGCTCGGGGTTCATGGCCACGCCCAGCGCGACCAATTCGCGCGCCGCCTCGAAATGGCTGAGCACGGCGACGGCATGCTTGGCGCGCAGCGCGGCCAGGTCAGCCGTTTTGATGGGCACGGCCTCGGGCAGCAGGCGCGTCGGCTGCTCGCTCTTGCCCAGGTGCGTATGCGCCACAACGCCCTTGCCGCCGTTGAAGTGCTGAAAGGGCCGCGCGCCCTTGGCCTTCAGGCGCTCGGCGTCATCCAGCGATATGCCCTCACCGTACGCGGCGCCGGCTATGCGCTTGGCCGCCTCCTGCGCGGCGGTGTGCGGCACTCCCTTGTATTCCTCGCCCAGCACGGCATTGGCGAGCGGCCGGCCAAAGGCATCGAACTCGCGCTCGGGCGCCACGTCCGCGTGTAGCGGATCTTGGCCAAGGCGGTCGAACTCCACGCGCAACAGGCCGTCGCCAAGCAGCAAAGGGCTGACGCGCACCTTCTGGCCGTTGGCAAATTCCTTGGCCCAGGGTTGCAGGTTGTACAGCTCGCTTTTGCCCGTTTGCGGGTGTACGAAGGTGATGCGCCCGTCTCTGATAACGCGGGTGTCTTCCTTGCCGCGCATGAACCAGGCGCACGCGCCGCGCTCGGGCACCCGCTCGCGCTCGATGCCGCGCTCGGCGCGCGCCAGCGCCTCTTCGTACACGTCGGCCACATGCACTAGCGCCGCCTCAAAGGCCGGGCGTTCGTTCTCGCCCAGCTTTTGCGCCGCCTCGGAGATGGTGATGCGGCAGGTTTCCAACTCGCTCAAAGCCGTGGCCAGCTTGCGCGCGGCGGCGGTCACCTGGTCGTCCACGGTCTTGAGCGCATCGGGCCAGTCAGTCAGAGCCACGACTTTCTTGTCCAGCTTGAGCTGAACGATCTCGGCTTGCTGTTCCTTGTTGACCGCTTCAAGCCGCCTCTTGACATCGCGCTCCTTGCGCACGGCCTTGCGAAGCTCCTTGACGGACATGCGGGACACGTCATCGAGGGCCAGCTCGCCGGTTTTGCCCACCTCGGCCAGTTCGTCGATCTGCTCGTCGTCGAGAGGCAAAAGTTCGGCTGCCTTGCTGAAGCCAAGGGACTCCAAAACGGGCGACGTCGCCCGTTTTGCGAATCTCCGCGTAATCGCCATATAGGTGCGTGCGGTGTCGGGAACGATCTCCAGTTCTTCCAGGGCTTTCTGAAAAGTTCCGTGATCGCTGCCTTCCTTGATCAGCAACAGATATGCGCCGAACTCCATGATCGCCATGCCGAGGCGGAGCTTGGTACCGCGTGCGCCATCGAGCAACGCCTCGTGGCTGAGCGATCCTTTGTAGCCAAGCTTATTAGCCAGCGCCGCCACGCGCTCGTTTTGCTCGTGGGTAACGAGCTGGCCTGCCTCTACCGTCGCCGTGTGGGACTTGGCAACCGGCGCCAGCTCCGTTCCCACGGCGGGGGTGTTCTTGGTTCTTCCCATGTTTACTCCTGGTCTGTGGGCTGTTGCCCGTTGAATCTGTTGCGCATTCCGCGCAGGTCGGGCAGGCCCGTCATGGACTGGCGCGCGTCTTCCACGCGGCGCACCATGCTGTCGAAGTCCGCCATGACGCGAAAGGCCAGCCGGGAAAAGTGCGGCGTGGGGTAAAAGCGCCCGGTGTTCTCGTCTTTGCGCGCCCAGCCCTTGGCGATGATCTGGGCCATGGCGCGGGTGATGTGGCTGGCGCTGGTTTTCACGGCGGCGGCCAGGTCGCCATTGCTGGCGCCGCTGGCGGCATAGCCGCACAGGGCTTCCAGCACGTCCAGCGTGCGCAGGGTGAGGTTGCGCTCGTCGGCGTTCATGCCGCCGCTCCTTGCGCCGCATGGCACGAACGCTTGCGCCGCAAACCAGAAGGAGGCTGTGATGGCCACAGCGTGCGCTCTGTCATGCCCGTCGCATCGACGATGGCCGCGCGGATGCGCGTGGAGCGAATCACGCCGTTGATAACGAGCCTCACCGCCGTGCGCGAAACGCCCAGCGCTTCGGCAATGGCCGTCGGCGTGGTGCCCTTCATGCGGATTTGCGCCTTGATTAGTTCTGGGTGCATCTCTGATACCCTTACATGCCGTTAAAAAGTAATTGGTGGAACTATACCACCAGTGATTCCACCATGCAAGACCTTCCTCAAGGAATCGCCGGTATCCCTGACCGGCTTCGAGAAGTCATCGGGCAGTCCGGGCTTTCACAGACGAAGTTCGCTGACGCGATTGGCGTGCCGCCACAGCAGCTCAAAGACGTGCTGCGCGGGCAGATCAAGCCGCCATCACACTTGGTCACGGCCGTGGCTTCGACCTTCGATGTGGATGTCATGTGGCTTCTGTCGGGCCGCAGCCTCGATGTGGGTGAACTTGCCCCGTTGGAAAAAATCCTCATCGAGAACTACCGCTCCCTGTCGGAAACGGACAAGAACGCCGCCCGCAGGCTCGTTGCCGCGATGGCTGAATCAATAGGCCACGCGAAGCCCGCCTCCATGCTGAACACAGGCGCCAACGCCGTGCAGATAGGCCATGCCGGCGGGGATGTGACGGTAGACCAGGGCAAGGCCACAGCCAGGCGGCCAAGAAAGCCGCGTTAACGCGGGGCCACAAGCAAGAACAACATGAGGAGACGCCATGCCGAAACTTTCAGCGCCGGATGCCGCGCCGGCGAAGATGCACAACAGCGGCCGCAACGCTGTCCAGAAAATACTTGAGTTACTCAAATGGGTATTGGCGAACGACTGCGCGAGGAACGCGAACGACTGCGGCTAAATCAAGAGCAGTTCGGGGAGA
>WRJY01000048.1 GCA_009778355.1 Desulfovibrionaceae bacterium
TGGGCGTCGATGCGCTTTTGCCCCCCGCCCAGACGGGCGGCGGCGCGCTTGCTTTCGAGTTGTTCAAGAATTTGTTTCATGGCTTGTGCTTCTCTTCAAAAAAACAGGTCTCGGGTGATGAACGTCACGCCGTCTGCTCCATGCCGGCCAGCGCCAGCAGGCGCCGGGCCGCGGTGGATGGCGGAAGTTGTCCTTGCTCGACAGCGCCCGTGGCCGCCGTCAGCGCCTCGCGCACGCCGGGGTGCCGGCGAAAGGCGATCTTGAGTCCGGCGTCGATGCGCTCCCACATCCAGGCCAGCGACTGCTGGCGCCGCCGCGCGGCCAGGCGTCCGCTGGCGGTTTGCAGTTCTCGAAAGCGCGTGACGGCGGACCAAAAGACATCCAGGCCTTCGCCCTTGAGTCCGCTGATCTGTATCACCTCGGGCTGCCAGCGTGTCGACGCCGATTCCCCTCTGCCGTGCGCCGCGCCCGCATCATGGGCGCCGCGCTGCGGGTTGCCGTGCAGGCCAAACAGCCGCAGCGCAGACTGAATCTGCACCCGCGCTCGCGTGGCCGCGGCTGGGTCGAGATCGGCCTTGTTGATGACCACCAGATCGGCCAGTTCCATCACGCCCTTCTTGATGGCCTGCAAGTCGTCGCCCGCGTTGGGCAATTGCAGCAGCACGAACATGTCGGTCATGCCGCTGACGGCGGTTTCGCTCTGGCCAACGCCCACGGTCTCGATCAGCACCACGTCGTAGCCAGCGGCCTCGCACACCATCATGGCCTCGCGCGTTTTCTCGGCCACGCCGCCCAGCGTGCCGCTGCTGGGGCTGGGGCGGATGAAGGCGCTTTCTTGCAGCGACAGGCGCTCCATGCGCGTTTTGTCGCCGAGGATCGAACCACCCGAAAGAGTAGATGAAGGATCGACCGCCAGCACCGCCACGCGGCGGCCCTGGCCTGTCAGGTACAGCCCCAGGGATTCGATGAAAGTGCTCTTGCCCACGCCCGGCACGCCGCTGATACCCAAGCGCAGCGCCCGGCCAGTGTGCGGCAGCAGCGCGGTCAGCAACTCGTCGGCCTCGGCGCGGTGGTCGGCGCGGGTCGATTCAAGCAGCGTAATGGCTTTGGCGATGGCGCGGCGGCGCGCCATTACAGGGCCGTGGAGGAGGGCCTCGGTATCCATCACAAAATCTCGAACGCCCGCCCGTCGGGCAGACGATAGCGGGAAAAATCGCGCACGTCCGTGGTCAGGATTTGCGTTACGCCGGACTCACAGGCCAGCCAGTAAAGAGACCCGTCAGCGAAGTCCATCTCTGTGCGGGGCTGTTGGGTGTATTGCTCCATCCACAAGCACATTTCCAGCACATCCGGCGCGTCGAAGGGAAACACTTGCACGGCTCCCTGACCGACCCATTGCAATAACGCCAAGCGATGGCGCGGCCCAAGCAGATGACTGGCCTCGACCACGCAGGGCCAAGTCGTGTGCATTTGAATGGGCAGTGACGAGTCCACAATGATTTGACGAAAGTGCGCATGGAAGCGGTCGCCTTGATGAAACAAAGCCACCATCGGCCCGGTATCGAGCAGGCAGACCCTCAAGCGGTTTTCCCCTTGACGGCGTTCTTGACGGCTTCGCGCTGCGCCAGGTAGGCAGCGAATTCGTCCTGCTGGTGCGCGTGTTTGGCACGCAGGCTTTGACGCAGGGTTGCTTTGTGCGGCGACAGGTCCTCGTCCAGCGCACCTTCGCTCACCTTGTAGTGCCGAACTTCCTCCATCACCCTGTGGTAAAGCACCGCCGGATCCTTGCGCCCCAGCGCCCGCTCCACCGCGTCGATGATGAACTGCGACTTGGTGATGCCCTGCCGCTTGGCAGCCTGTTCCAGCTCTTTTTCGATCAAAGGGTCCATGCGCACGGATACGGCCATGATGTGCTCCATCCAATATAAATACGGTATTACTGTATCACATTAGCCTGTTCAGGGGTTGCGCCTGTTCGCGTAGCCGTTTGTGCTTGGGCTGCGCACCACGCCGCTGACCAGCTTCGCGGTAGCCAGTGATGCCTTGACCGCAGAACACCGCCGCCTTGCCGTTCGAGAGTGACTTCGTCGGCCTTAAACCGGAACGCCTTGGGCGGGCGCACGGCTTGGCTGCGGCCATTCATGAACGCGTTGGCGACTCCCAAATCGGGCATGGGTTGCCCCCTGGGGGCGACATGTGCCATGAACATATGGCAACGACCTCAGGCCGTCAGGCTCGCCTTGATTTGCTCCAGCACATCCCTGGCGCAAGCCGGAATCGGTGTGCCGGGGCCGTAGATGCCCTTGACGCCGGCTTGGTACAAAAAGTCGTAGTCCTGCCGTGGTATCACGCCGCCAACAAAAACCACGATGTCGCCGGCTCCCTGTTTTTTCAACTCGTCGATGATGGCGGGCACCAGCGTTTTGTGTCCCGCCGCGAGAGTGGAGATGCCCACTGCGTGCACGTCGTTTTCAATGGCCTGGCGGGCGCATTCGGCAGGCGTCTGGAACAAGCTGCCGATGTCAACGTCAAAGCCCAAGTCGGCAAAGGCCGTGGCCACCACCTTGGCCCCGCGGTCATGGCCGTCCTGGCCCAGCTTGGCAACCATCACGCGCGGGCGGCGGCCCTGGCCTTCGGCAAACCCGGCGATCTCGGCCTTGAGACTGTCCCAGTCCTCGGCGCTGTCATAGGCGGCGGCATAGACGCCGGTCACTTTCTGCGTGTCGGCGCGGTAGCGCCCAAAAACCTTTTCCATGGCATCGCTCACTTCGCCCGCAGTGGCGCGGGCGCGGATGGCATCGATGGCGGCGGCCAGCAGGTTGCCCTGGCCTGTTTCAGCGATTTTCGTGATCGCTGCCAGCGTTTGATCGACCCGCGCCTGATCGCGTTTTTGCCTGATGTCTTTCAGGCGGGCGATCTGCGCCTCGCGCACCTTCACGTTGTCCACTTCCAGGATTTGGACCGGGTCCTCGCTCTTCAGCCGGTATTTGTTGACGCCGACGATCACGTCCTTGCCCGAATCGATGCGCGCCTGCTTCTCGGCGGCTGCAGCCTCGATCTTGAGCTTGGCCCAGCCGCTGTCCACCGCCTTGGTCATGCCGCCCATGGCTTCGACCTCCTCGATGATGGCCCAGGCCGCGTCGGCCATGTCCTGCGTGAGCTTTTCCATCATGTAGCTGCCGGCCCAGGGGTCGATTACGTTGGTGATGTGCGTTTCCTCTTGGATGATGAGCTGCGTGTTGCGCGCGATGCGGGCGGAAAATTCGGTGGGCAGCGCGATGGCTTCGTCGAAGCTGTTGGTGTGCAGCGATTGCGTGCCGCCGAACACGGCGGCCATCGCCTCGATGGTGGTGCGCACCACGTTGTTGTACGG
>WRJY01000049.1 GCA_009778355.1 Desulfovibrionaceae bacterium
CCCGCCATGTCGGGGCAGGCCACGCGCAGCGGCTGGCCGAGTTCGGCGGCGCGCGCCAGCAACGCGCGCGCCAACACGTCGAAATCGCGCCCCTGACGCGACAGGCCGTGCACGCAAACCACCAGGTGCGCCGCCCGCGCGTCGCCCCATTGCCACCATGCCATGCGATGGCCGCCGGCGGCGTCGGAACAGGTAACGTGGTGAAGTGTCGGGTCGATCATGGGGTTGACTTGGCAGTGTTGCGTCGGCGCATCGTAAAGCAAAGCCACTGATCCGGCCATGTGTCTGGACAGTCGTTCGGTGCAGAAGGCCATCGTACGAGAGGGACGCGCGAGCCGGTTAAATTGTAATAAAGTGTAAAAATTGGTAACGTGATGAAAATATCACGGGTGTTCGCTTTATTTTTGCGGGCGATAATGGCGACAATATGCAAACCACAAAAAACGGGACAGAGGCATGACAATGAGCCAGGAAGACTTCCGCTCCGCAAAAATCGTCGTCATGGATGACGATGTGCGCATTCGCGACCTGCTGCGCCGCTATCTGACGCAGGAGGGTTTCGAGGTTATCACCGCCGAGAATGCCGAAGAGTTGTCGCATGCGCTGGGGCGCGACAGCGTAGACCTGATCGTGCTCGACCTGATGATGCCCGGCGAAGATGGCCTGTCGGTGTGCCGGCGCCTGCGCGCCGCCGGCGACAAGACGCCCATCATCATGCTGACGGCCAAGGGCGCGGACGAAGACCGCATCGTCGGCCTGGAGATAGGCGCCGACGATTACTTGGGCAAGCCCTTCAACCCGCGCGAGTTGCTGGCGCGCATCCACGCCGTGCTGCGCCGCCGCCCGCCGCAGGAAACGCCGGGCGCGCCCGCAGTCGAAAACGAATTGGTCCGCTTCGGTCCATTCGAGTTCGACCTAGCGGCGCGCACGTTGCACAAAAATGGCGCTGAAGTCATCCTGACCACCGGCGAATTCGCCATGCTGAAGGCGCTGGTGCGCTATCCGCGCCAGCCGCTGTCGCGCGAGAAACTGGCGCAATTGGCGCGTGGGCGCGCGTTCGAGCCCTTTGGCCGCAGCCTGGACGTGCAGATATCGCGCCTGCGCAAGCAAATCGAGCAGGACGCCGCCATCCCAAGGTATATTCAGACCGTGTGGGGCATCGGCTACGTTTTCGTGCCCGACGCCTCTTGAGGCGGCGTTATGCAGCCGGGGCGGCGCGTAACCGCTCTTCTTGTACTTTTTTGACCGCTGGCGTCCATGTCCGCCACCGCCGATTCCGACACCGACGAAGTCATCGCCACCGTTCCGGCCGCGCTGCCCAACGACTCGATGTATGCGGAGCTGGAGCGCAACGCCAAACAACTGCGGCACCGCCAGCCGCTCGGCTTCAGTCTGTTCTGGCGCACCTTTTCCCTGCTGGCCTTGCTGTTGCTGGGCAGCGCCATCGGCTGGTACCAGTTGTTTCGCATGTTGGAGTATGAGCCGCGCATCATGACCAACACGCGCCAGGTGGCCTCGCTGGTCAACCTCGCTCGCGCGACGCTGATCCATTCCGACGCCATCGCGCGCATTTCGCTCATCAAGACGCTGGCCAGCCAGGAAAAGATACTCATCCTGCCGCGCGAGCCGGGCGACAAATTCGAGCCATTCGCCCAAACCAGGCTGGAGCGCCGCGTAAGCGACGAGTTGATCGCGCGCCTGGGCGCCGGCACGGTGGTGGCCGGCAGCGTCAACGGCCAGCCTGGCCTGTGGATAGGCTTCGCGATCGAGAACGACGCCTACTGGCTGCAAATGGACCGATCGCGTGTGGGCGCGTTACTGGGTGGCAGCATCTGGGCGCTGTGGCTGGCCGCGCTGTGCGCGCTGACGCTGATCGGCGCGATGGCGCTGGCGCGGCTCCTCAACCAGCCGTTGCGCCGGCTGTCGGTGGCCGCCGCGCATGTGCGCGAGGGCGACTACCAGCGGCGGCTGAACGAGAACGTCCGCGCCAGCGAAATCCGCGAGGTCAACGTCGGCTTCAACCGCATGGCCGACCAGCTTTCCAGGGTCGAGCGCGAACGCATCGAGCTGCTGGCAGGCGTCTCGCACGACTTGCGCACGCCGCTGGCGCGCCTGCGCCTGGAAACCGAGATGAGCGTGCCCGACCCCGAAGCGCGCGAACTGATGGCCGCCGACATCGAGCAGGTGGACGCCATCATCGAGAAATTTCTCGACTACGCGCGACCCGAGCGCGTCATGCTGCAAGCGCTGCCGCTGGCCGAATTGGCACGCGCCTGCGCGCAGCCCTTCACCGCGCGCGAGGACATGCAGGTGCAAATCGACATCCCGGTCGATTTGTACGTGATGGGCGACGAAATCGAGCTGGCCCGCGTGCTGACCAACCTGCTGGAAAACGCGCGCCGCTATGGTCGCTCGCCGGGCACCGAGTTCACCCGCGTACGGGTGGCCGCCAAGGCGCTGGGCGGCCTGGTGACGTTGCGCGTGCGCGACCACGGTCCCGGCGTGCCGCCCGAACACCTGGCCGAAATCACACGCCCCTTCTACCGTGGTGACAGCGCGCGCACCTCGGCCAACGGCACCGGACTGGGCCTGGCCATCGTCGCCAAAGTGGTACGCCACATGGGCGGCGTGCTGGAATTCGGCAACAGTTCCAGCGGCGGCTTGGTAGCGGTGATCCATCTGCCGCAGGCGCAGGGGCCGCAGTTCTCGGCAACCCCGGCGCGATAGCCCCTCCCCCAGGCGCGTCGCCTGCGGCCTGCTGATGCGCGGCGACCGCATCAATGGCCCTGCCTGCCATGCTGGAAGGCACTGCGCCCAGTGGTCTGCAAGCAGCCCAATCGCTCCGCTAGAATCACCGCTATTGCTTGACCACCGCGGGCGTCGTTCAATGGCAGGACCTGAGCTTCCCAAGCTCAAGACGTGGGTTCGATTCCCATCGCCCGCTCCACAAAATGTCCATGAAAATCAATGGAGCACGTGGCCTTGATTTTTCCGGGGACAGATGGGAATAAAGCGGCCTTCAGGCGTTCAATGAGGAGTTGGTCGGCTTCGGTCATGGCAAAGGCGTGACCGTACATGTCGGTTTTTTGCCGGGCGTTTTTTTGAAAAAAAAGAGGCATCTTGCTCGACGCCTCAAGCCGATAGCTTGTAACGCTGGAGGTCCAGTACCCCATGCGATCTTCGCGCGGCAGCAAGATCGACAACGGCGCCCGTCAGCGGTTGTGCCCGGTCTAGCCCGGATATTTCACGCCCGCCGATCCGGCGTGATGATGCGCGTTCAAGCGCCGCAAAGCTTCTTGAGTAGCCACCGGTCAGAGGCCCGGATCGCCCGCAGGCGCCATCTGCTCGTACCTCCCCCACCCCGGCTTGGGTTGCGG
>WRJY01000050.1 GCA_009778355.1 Desulfovibrionaceae bacterium
ATGGTGAGGTCGAGCTAAGTCAAAAACCTCTGTGTTCATAAGAGGTTACGAGTGTAAATAAGCGCTCAACTGCCGTTTTTAGGTTCAAGCAGCCGTGTTGCTTCGCCTTGCGCCGCCAGCAGCTTGACGGCTTTGCGATCGAACGACACGAACGTTTCGCCGCCGAGCCATTTTCCTTCGTGGGCCATGATTGCGTCGGCAAAGTCGCCGCCGGCTTCCAGCAAGGCCAGACCGGCTTCGACGGCGAGGCGGTTCATGACGACATTGTCCGCATCGGCAAGCGCCCGGATCGCGGTGGCCGTGTCCTCTTTCGACAGTCTGGCGCCCTGCCGCAGTATCCACACCAGTTCGCACAGTGATGGCAGCGGCACCGCAATCAGCGTTGCGCTTTTGAGCCATTTGCGGGCGGTTCGGCACTGCCCCGGATCGTCTTGCAGGATGGCGCGGGCAAGGACGTTGATGTCGGCGGTGATCTTCATTTGCCGGCCAGCTTTCCGGCCCATCCGGCTGCAGCGACGTTGTTCATGTCCTCGATCGAAAGCGGTTTTTCAAGTTTCGCCTTGCCATCGAGCGCATGAAAAAAGCCATCGATCGTGCCAGTTGGCCGCGCCGCTTTCACCCGCAGTTCGCCGCCAGGCAGCTTTTCGAGATCGACTCGTTCACCCGGCTGGATGCCGAGGTGTTGCAACAAATCGCGCTTGAGCGTGACTTGCCCTTTCACAGTGACCGCGAGCGATGCCATGACCATCGATCTCCATTGCGTTTCAGTTGCCGCCGATTGCAATTAAAAAATGCATTACCGCGCCGCCACTCAGGATGAATGGAGCGCCTTCGATGCGAAACCCGTGTTGAGGAATGCGCCGTTCAGGCGTTTTCGGCGCTGGCGCGATCCAGCGCGGCAATGGTTTCGGCGTCCAGCCGCAGGCGGGCGGCGCGGGCCAGTTCGTCCAGTTGCGCCAGCGAGGTGGCGCTGGCAATCGGCGCGGTCAGCGAGGGCCGGGCCATTTGCCAGGCCAGCGCCACCTGGCCCGGCGTGGCGGCGTGCCGCCGGGCCGCGTCATCGAGCGCGGCAAGAATGCGCAGACCGCGCGGGTTCAGGTATTTGGCGGTGGTATTGGCCCCGCGCGCGCTCTTGCCGGCGTCGGCGGCGCTGCGGTACTTGCCGGTCAAAAAACCCGCCGCCAGCGCGTAGTAGTTGATGACGCCCAGGCCGTGCTGCACGCATAGCGGCTCCAGCGCGGCCTCGTAGGCGGCGCGGTCGCACAGGTTGTAGAGCGGTTGCAGGCTTTCGTAGCGCGGCAGACCCTCGCGCCGCGCCACTTGCAGGGCCAGGGCCAGGCGTTCGGCGCTGTGGTTGGAAGCGCCGATGGCGCGCACCTTGCCGGCGCCGATCAGCTCGGCAAAAGCGCCCAGCGTTTCTTCCAGTGGCGTGGCGGTGTCGTCGTCGTGCGACTGGTAGAGGTCGATATGGTCGGTCTGCAAGCGGCGCAGCGAGGCTTCGACCGCTTCGCGGATGTAGCGCGCCGACAGGCCCTTTTTGCCTTCGCCCATCGGCTTGCCGACCTTGGTGGCGAGCACGATGCGCTGGCGCTTGCCGCTTTGTTTGAGCCATTTGCCGATGATGGTTTCGGACTCGCCGCCCACATGGCCGGGTGCCCAGGCGGAATACACATCGGCGGTGTCGATGAAGTTGAAGCCGGCGTCGAGCCAGGCGTCGAGCAGGCTGAATGAAGTGGCTTCATCCGCCGTCCAGCCGAACACGTTGCCGCCAAAGCACAGCGGCGAGACTTGCAGGCCGGAACGGCCAAGGGAGCGCAGTTGCATGGAATCGTCTCCTGAAAAAGAAGGTTGGGGGCCGTTTGCGCAATCGGTCATTCATGCCGCGCAGCGCCGCCCGTAACATGAAAACAAAAAGCCGCAGAACAGGCCAAGCCAAGGCAGCCGTGGCCGGGGTCCCCCCGGCCAGTGGCTGCGCCCCCTTGCAGGGGGAAGCGTAACAGCGCGCAGCGCGTGGAGTCCGGTGGGTGTTTCATTTCAGCGGCGGGCCGGTATTTTGTCCGGGCGGGCCTTCCAGCGCCGCCTCCAGCCACAGCGCGGCGACGAAGCGTTTGTTGAACAGCAGCCACAGCAAAATGGGCGCCACCGGCGTCAGCATGAGAAAGCCGAATTGATAGCCATAGGCCACCAGTTCATTCGCCCAGCGCGGGTAGTTCAGGTAGGCGGCGCCCGCCGGGCCGGACAGCAGCGCCACGTCGCGCAGCCACTGAAAGCAGATGCCCCAGGCCTGCATCGGAAACAGCAGCAGACTGCCGGCCAGGCCCTTGAGCCACCAGCGCCGGGTGCGCGCGGCCAGCAGCATGGCCCACAACAGCACCAGGCCGTAGCCGTAAATGGGGTAGCCGACCTCGGGGGTCAGCTCGCCCAGCATGTCGGCGCCCTGCGGGCCTGGCATACGTACCTGCACCAGGGTGCGCAGCACGGCGGTCACGCCCTCTTGCTCGAACCCTTCGACCCAACTGAACAGCGCCTTCATCACCGTGCCGGCCAGCCAGATCGGCGGCGCGGCCAGCCAGTGCGCGGCCCAATACCAGGCTGGCAGCAGCACCGCCAGCCAGACAATGGCCAGCAGCAGAAAGCGACCGATCAGGGTGGCGCGCATGTCAGGCAGCGGCGGGGGCAGCCGCCTTGGGTTGGGGATCGTGCCTGGCCACGTAGCGCATCCACAGCAGCCAGACCACCAGCACGTCGAGCATGATGAGCGCCTGCCACATGTACAGGTGAGCGAACTCGAACGCCTTGAAGCTCCATTGCCCCAGAAAGAACAGGCTGACGATACGGATCAGGTTCACCGCCTGCACGGCGGCGAAGCCCAAGCCGATGCCCCACAGCTTCATCTTCCAGCCCGAGGGGAACGCCAGCATGGCCGCCACCAGCACGATGGTGGCCTCGACGCCGTTGCAGCCCGCCTCGATCGACACGCCAAAGCCGGTCTTCGGGCTTTGCAGCACGCGGTCGTGGGAAATGACCGAAGGATCGATGAGGTGCGCGATGGCCGCGCTGGCCTTGGCCAGCCAACTGGTCCACGGATGTACCACCGCCACCTGCACGGGGTTGAGCATCTCGACGCCGAACAGCACGAGTTGCACGGTCAGGAAAATCAGGAAGAAGCGGCGCACGGTATCGGGGTGAATAGCCCCTACTTTAGCCGCAGTCCGCTTCTGGTGTCATGTCACACCACTGGCATCACGCCATCGGCATGAAGGACGGCAAGTTTCGGCCCGCTCAGGGCGAGTGGAGCAGCACCAGTACGGCAGCGGCGGTGCGCGCGGCGGCCCCTTGGCGGGCTTGCGCGAAGTCCAGCGCCGCCCGCCGCATGGCCGCCAGCGCCGGCG